>CABUCT010000013.1 GCA_902490145.1 uncultured Oscillospiraceae bacterium | reverse complement strand
TCTCCATATATTCTTTATCCATTTTTTCCATTCCTCTCTTATATTTTTCGTTTGGGATCAGATGTTAACTAATTAACGATCTTTTTGAAATCTGCATATAAGTTTTATGTATCTTCGGAACATGTTCCGAAGATATACAGCCGCGTTCCCCGCGTCCAAAAAATCATATCGTTCTTTCGATTACTTCAACCTTTGTGATGATATCACGCAGCCGGTCGCCGTCAACGCTATATTCTAAAATTTCATCAACTGTGTCTGCCCATAATTCATTTGAAAAATCATATGGAGTGTGGCTTAAACAATTATAATATTTTCCATCCTTTTCATAATAGCTTTCGCCGATAAGCAGTTGAATTTTTGAACCGGGTGTTTTTTGAAGTTTTGGAAATACTCCATATCGCTTACCTTTCCAATCAAACTGAACTTCTCCGCCGTATTTCATGCACCATTTGAAATCGCTGATTGATTCGAAGCTATATTCATTGTGCATGTTTTTCATTGTCATATTTACTCCTTTATATCCTTTGAATTCCGGGGCTCCTTCCGGGTAGTTAATCGGTCTTTGCAGGTCGGGATACCCGAATGTGGATATCTTTAGATTGCCTTATAAGCACGCTTGACTTTGTGATAACATCACACGCGGCCAAAATCATATGGTTCTGTCGATTACTTCCACCTTGGTGATGATATCACGCAGCCGGTCGCCGCCGACGTTATATTCCAAAATTTCATCAACTGTGTCCGCCCATAATTCATTTGAAAAATCATGTGGAGTATGGCTTAGACAATTATAATATTTTCCATCCTTTTCATAATAACCCTCGCTGATAAGCAGTTGAGTTTTTGAATTAGGTGTTTTTTCAACTGCTCCAAATACGCAATAGCATTTACCTTTCCATTCAAACTCAACTTCGCCGCCGCATTTCATACACCATTTGAAATCGCTGATTGATTCAAAATTTAAATTTCTGTTTGAGTAATCAATCTCCATATATTCTTTATCCATTTTTTCCATTCCTCTCTTATAATTCTTTAATTCGGGAGCACCGTCTGGGTAATTAATTTGCTTCCTAAAATAGGGATAACCTTTGCTCCAATCTATGGGATGATCGTGAGGATTGGTGTGAGCAGCCGGATTATCATGATAAGAAAAGTGACGTTCAGTGATCGCTCTTCCATCATCACCGATTTTAGTTTCACGTTTGTATTTTACACCATGCTTGTTTACTGCTTCAGAAGTTTTTATTTCACCTGGTTTTCCAATTAATCTCTTATCATCAGGTTTATTCGGACTTGGCCTCCACGATCCGCCGTGAGCACTGCCCATGCCTTTTTCTTCAAAAACCGATGCAACGTGTCCGGTTTTGATTATTACATCGCTGTTCTTCGGCAAAGGCATTGATCCCGAAATATATTTTGCATATTTTGACGGAACGTAATCATCGTTTTGATATTTCCAAGATGAAAGCTCGTAATCAACAAAAACAATATTTCCCTGCATCTCAGGAAAAGGATCGTTATAGCAAATGATTCTTTCGGGTTCAATTTGACGGAGCATTTCATTGTAACCCTTAAGAAAAAACTCTTTTTGATCGGAGTGATTATTGTGTTCCGAAACCATATAGGTTGACACCGCGACAGTACTGCCTTTTGGAATACCCTTAAAACAAAATTCAAATGTGTTACTATTCCCCCAGCTGACCGACGGGATGACCCTTATTCCTTTCGAGGCAAAATAAGCCCCGCACCACCGATTTCTAAAAGTATTATAAAGCTGTATAGTAGGGTTCATTTCAATATACATGCTGAAGTCGGGGGATAAAACTGCACGATATCTTTTTAGTTTTTCGATATCATTGTCCGGATTTTTCCACACTTTTTCAAATTTATAATCATATAAAAAGAAATGCACCATCCGGTCAAGGTGACGGTTGTTTTGTGAGCTTATCCTGTCATACCCAATTAACAAAAGGTCCCGAAACTCATCATCGGAAAACTCCGCTTTTGGTATTATAGGGATTTTATATGTCCCCGCTCCGGTGAATTGATTTCGTAACAAGAGTGGGCTTGTGCGATAGTTATAATTTTCTACTGTCATTTTTTCTCTCCTTCTTAAACAAATGAGGGCAAACCTCTTGTTTGTAGGAGAGAAAAAGCGGACGGTTGCTCTTTTTAGTGCAACCGGGATAAAAAATTCACAAAACATTCACATATCCAGAAAATAACATAATATCTTTTTTGATTGTACGTCATCAGAAGTCATTTGTCAACCGGAGAAAACTGAAAGGGACGCTTCATTATGAAACGTCCCTTAGTATAGTTTGATCTTAAATTTAAAACGATATTTACGTGTCTACTGTGATTATTATATCTTTATTGACGGGCTTGTTTTTTTATCCTTTGCCTTAACTTTGCTGCAATGATGCAAAGCAATGATGTAATGATCATGTCGGGCAAAGTGTTACCCACGATAATATCGACTCTCATAAGAAGCCTGTAAACGACAAAACCGATGAGCCAGATCACAAGGTTTTGAATGTTAAAGCCGTGATCGCTGCTATCATTTTTAAGAATAAAGAAATCTGCAATCTGGATTGCAATCATTGGTGCAAATACCGAGCCGATGAAATATAAGAAGTCGGTAATATCCGTTAAAGGCAAGAAAATTGCACCGATTGCTCCAATAACAGTCGCACCAATCGCTATCCATTTTCCGTTGATCTTTTTGGAAAGGGATTCACTTGAAACTCCTGCGGAGTAGGCGTCAAGAAATGTAGTCGTAACAGTTGAAAAAACAACGATAAGAAGTCCGACGATTCCAAGTCCCGCTTTTAACATGATTTTCGCGATATCTGCTTCTCCTGTAAATATAGCGGCTCCCATACCGATAACATACATCCAGCAGCTTGCAAGACCGTATGTTACCGCACTGACAACGGTTGCCTTGAACGGCTTTTTCGCCTCTCTTGTGTAGTCGCTGATAAGCGGAAGCCATGAAAGAGGCATTGCAACTGACAGTTCTACTGCCGCACCGAAAGTCAGACCATCGCCGCCTGCGATTTGGGAAACTGAACCTTTTCCGAAAATAACAAAGCTCAGTACGATTGTCAGGATAAAAAGAGCCGACAAGGCAATCGTGTTCACTTTTCCAAGATTTTTGATTCCCACAAGTATCCAAAGAATGATCAGTGCACCGATAACGAGGCACCAAACCCAATTGCCCGCACCGCATGCTTCATTTGCGGCTGCCGCACCGTCGTATATCATAATAGCTGTCCAGCCGACAAGCTGGATTATATTAAGTACCGAGAAAAGCAAACCGCCCTTTGCTCCGAAGCTCATTTTTGCTGTCTCCATCGAGCTTTTGCGAACTTTTCCACCGATAAGTCCGGCAAAAAACAGCATTGTACAGCCGATAATATGTCCGATTATAACCGCAAGAAGTCCTTTTTTAAATCCAAGAGACGCAAATGATGTTCCGGCCATAATTTCGGCAATAGATATGCCTGCTCCAAACCAGATAAGTCCGTTTTCAAATACCGAAGTACGTTTTTCTTCCATTTTATTCAGCCTCCTTTGAAAATTTGCCATGAAGATCGAACGCGTGGTTTATCGGTCCGCTGCCATGCCCTAAATCAAGCATTGCTTCAAGTGCACACGATATATAATCTTTTGCCCGCTTAACTGATTGCTCGAGACCGAAGCCTTTTGCAAGATTTGAAGCAATGGCAGAGGAAAGTGTGCATCCGGTGCCATGGGTGTTAGGATTGTTTATTCTCTTGCCTTCAAACCAGCGAAACTCGCCGTTAGCATATAAAAGATCGTTTGCGTCATTAATACTGTGTCCGCCTTTGAGAAGAACGGCACATTTATATGAGTTTGAGATCTTTTTTGCAGCATTCATCATGTCGTCTTTGTTGCAAATTGTCATTTCCGAAAGAATTTCCGCTTCGGGAATGTTCGGAGTAACGACAGTGGCGATAGGCAACAGCTCTTTAATAAGCGAAAATACGGCATCGGTTTTCATAAGCGAAGATCCGCTCGTTGCCACCATAACAGGGTCGACAACGATATTTTTGGCTTTGTAATGCCGAAGCCTTTCTGCGATAACTTCAATAAGCTCGCTTGAAGCCACCATCCCAATTTTCACCGCATCGGGGTAAATATCCTTAAAAACTGCGTCGAGCTGTTGTTTAAGAAATTCCGGAGATGACTCTAAAATTGCTGTAACGCCGGTTGTGTTCTGTGCCGTTAGTGCAGTGACTGCGGTCATTGCATAAACACCGTTCATGGTCATTGTTTTCAAATCGGCTTGAATACCGGCGCCTCCGCAGGAATCACTGCCTGCGATTGATAATGCTGTTTTCATTTTTTTACTCCTTTTTAGTGTATTGCATTATTTTTATTAAGCGGCAAAAGGTGGTGCCCCCAATTTGTCGCTGAGAACTTTCGGCAGTTATTTGCCGGAAGCGTGTCTCCAAAAGGTTTTGAAATCTGTAAAATCAGTCAAATAGTAATCGGCTGTTTTAATTATTTGCGTCCTGTCTTGTTCACTTGAGTGGTCTTCTACACCAACCGTGTAAAATCCGGCCTCTTTTGCAGTTTTTATGGCGAAAAGCACATCTTCAAACACAAGGGTTTCATCTGGATCTGTGTTTAAAAAGGTTGCAGCAACCTGATAAATATGCGGTTCTTTTTTGGTTGTGTTAAGTTCGCCACAAGTAAATATTCGGTCAAAATAACCGTATATATTAAGTCTTTTTAAGGCTGAACTGAGCAATCCTGTATTTCCAGCAGTGGCAATTACCATGGGGATACCATGTGCTTTCAGATTGCTTAAAAAATCAGTGATCCCCGGCTTTTCACGTACTTCATATATATAAAAATCCGACAAAATATCAATAAGCCCTTTTTGCAGCTCTTCAATCGAATTCTTAAGGGCATACTTTTCTTTCAAATAAGCACAACCCTCTTCCAGAGACATTGAAGAAAGAATATCTGAAAGGCCGCGTTTTGCAGCAATACCTAAGGTGTTAAGATATCTTTCTCCAAGTTCCGCCCAGATTCCCATGGAATCAAGAATAGTGCCGTCGGCATCGAATATCGCTGCATGGATGCTCATCTTTTTACGATCCTTTCAACGGCACAGCGAAGAGAACGACATTCAGCTTCTATGTCCTCTGCCGAGAAAATAGCAGATACGAGTGCAACTCCGTCAATGCCGGAACCGACAAGTTTTGAAATATTGTCTTTTCCTATTCCGCCAATTGCGACAACCGGAATAGAAACCGCATTGCAGATGCTTTTCAATGTGTTAAAAGTGACATTTGTTGCGTCAAGTTTTGTGCCGGTGTTAAACACAGCACCTACGCCCAGATAATCAGCCCCGTCACGTTCAGCGGCTTTCGCCTGTTCAACGGTTTGTGCCGAAACCCCGATTATCATGTCGTCGCCCACAATACGCCGAACTTCTGAAAGTGTCATATCATGCTGACCGATATGTATACCGTCAGCATTGCATTTAACGGCAACGTCTACATTGTCGTTTATAATTAACGGTACACTATATTTTTTGCACAACGATTTAACCTCTGTTGCTTCGGCCAGAAATTCGTCAAAGCTCAAATTCTTTTCACGAAGCTGAAGGCAGGAAGCACCGCCTTTCAAAGCATCTTCGATTTGTTCGGTCAGAGGTTTGTTTTTTGACCATCTTCTGTCGGTTACGGCATAAAGAAGCATGTCACTCTTATCTAATTTCATAGTTTGCTTTTCTCTCCAGTTCTTCGCCGCTTAGATTGTAAACGGCGTCAATGATATAATTTCTGTATGTGGAGTTTCCGTCGCCTTTTTCGAGTCTTTCAAAAGCAATTTCTCCGCAAACCCCCATGGTACACACAGCGGCGGCAACAGCTTCGAGCTCATTTTCAGTGTTTGCTGCCACAAATGCCGCTGTTAAAGCCGACAACTGACATCCTGTTCCGGTAATACTGCTCATCATTGGTTTTCCGTTAAATATACAGTATGCTTTTTTACTGTCTGCAACAATGTCGATTGCACCGGTTATGGCAATAACAGCATTTGTTTCCTTTGAAAGATTTTTTGCAAACCTGACGGTTTGAGGAAGATTTTCAATTGTGATCTTGTCATTTATATCCGCGTCAACGCCCTTTGTTGTTCCGCTTCCCTTAGAAATTGTTCTGATTTCTGAAATATTTCCCCGGATAACGGTTGGATGGACCTCGTTTACAATAGATAGAGCCGTTTTAGTTCGCAATTCAGACGCCCCCGCACCGACAGGATCAAAAATGATCGGATGTCCAAGCTCCCCGGCTTTCTTTCCGGCAGCCAGCATGGATTTTATTGTTAGGCTGTTAAGCGTTCCAATGTTAATATTAAGTGCACTGCAAATGGATGTTATATCCTCAACTTCGTTAATATCATCCGCCATAATGGGAGATGCCCCGCACGCCAGAACGATGTTTGCACAATCATTTACGGTGACATAGTTTGTTATATTATGTACAATCGGGCACTTTGCTCTGACATTTTCAATTATATTGCTAAACATGCTTCATTCTTCTTTCAATCTTTGGATATCATCTTAAGGACGTTTGTTTTTTTCAAAGCACCAATCAACAGTCCCGATAAAAGTGATCCGACTGCGGTAGAAATAAGGAACGGGATAATATAGGCATAGAAAGCAATATCTCCAACACCCTTGCCCATAAATAATATTGCCACCGGATATGCACATAGTCCACCGAGGATTGCTGTTCCGAATACCTCTGCTAAACACGTGAAAGTAAGTTTTTTGGTTTTCCAGAAGACTATTCCGCAAAGCAGTGCACCGAACATACTTCCCGGAAACGCCATAAGGCTTCCGAGTCCCAAAAGATTTCTTATAAGGCTTGCTGCAAAAGCAACGCTGACTCCATACCACGGGCCTAAAAACACAGCACAAAGGACATTAACCATGTGCTGTACAGGAGCACATTTGCTTCCGAACACGGGGAACGAAAAAAGACTTCCCACAACTGCAATGGCACAAAGGATTCCGGCAATAGCGATTTTTTTTACTTGATTGTTTTTCATTTTTATTTATCTCCTTCACAAATATAAGTGAGAACGGCAAATAACAGCGTCGTTCCCTTATTAAACACAGCGGAACATAAATTTCTTATGCTTCGCCGGGAATTTCGGTCGAAACTTATTGGTTTCCTCTCACGCCGGAACACGGCTTCCCATCGCTGTTATATACAAAACAAAGGGAGCTCCCCCTCTGTCCGCCCGGAACACCGGGATGCCTTTACTCACGTCCTTTCATTTGGAGATATTTTCGCTTTTGAAAAGGTAAAAAGTGTTTTTAACCTTGAAAAAATAAGATGTTTTAGTCTTTCAAAAGATTAGATTTGTTTTTGACCTTCCAAAAGCAAGATGTTTTAAACTTTTAAGGGTAAAATTGTTTTGAAGTTGAAACTCAAGGCATTTTGTCCTGTGAAAATAAAATATATTTTTTACCCATAAAAAGCAAAAACCGGAGACACCATTAACGGCACCTCCGGGAAAAATCATTTCTGACTTCCTACGACGGCATTATCCGTATCAGGTAAAAAGGGTCGAAGTTGATTACTTCCTCTCAGCCTGCAAGCACAAGCTCCCCTGTATTTTTATCTATTGTATCAAAGTATCCGACATTTGTCAAGAAGACCCGACTAAATTTTACATACTGCAATTAAATTCACAGCTAGTGGTGCCTTGAGTTTATATATCCGCAGGCACCGCTGTTCTTTTAGAAAACATATCGCTTTGATTTTTTTCTTTAAGCAAAGCCGACAAATCCGAACCCCAAAAAAACGGATTAATTTCGGCGATTTTCGGCTTGTCATCACTCGCAGGCGTTAGCCTTGCGGCTTCCCCCGCACACAAAATTGCTCAAAATTCCTCTCGTTTTAGTTTGAAGAATTTTAAAGAGGCGAATTTTTGGCTATGTGCAGCAGTCGGGCTGCCGCCCGGCAACGGTCAAAACTTTAAGCGGCATAAAACTAAGGGATCCTTTCGGATTCTCGAGTATTTTAACAATGCAAAGGCGGAAATCCGTCCTTTAAAATCGCGTTCGGATTTGTCGGCTTTGCTTACTCGGTCGAGACTTCATCATGGGCTTTCTTCTCATAGCGGATATATTCGCTGTTGCTAAGCTTGCTTCGTTCACACATACAGTCATAAACTGCATCACGAAGCTCTGCCGCCGCTTTCTTTGAATTTCCGTCGGTTTTATATTCAAACGGGCCGTCGATATAAACGATCATTGCAGGTTTTTTAAAAAATCTTCGCTTTTGATATGTAACAGTCATGCAGTATACCGGTTTTTTATTTTTCAAAGGAAATTTAAACGAGGATTCGGAAAAAGGACGAATAAAGCTGCAATATTCCCAAACATGAGCTTCCGGATAGATCACAACAACCTTGTTTTCATCAAGCCTTTGGGTGACGGCTTTTGAAAATTCTTTCATTCCGTGTATTGTGTCGGAAATTGGAAGGGCCCCGAGAAACGGCAGGATCTTTCCGATAACAGGTATGCCGAAGTTCGCCGGACTGACCACGGTATAAATGCGTTTTGGGAAAGCCGCAAGAGCGGGAGTGAACACATCTCCTAAGGGCTGAGTATGATTACCGTAAATAAAAGCTCCGCTGTTTTTAAGGGATTTTATTTTGTCCCTGCCCTTGAACCTGAGGTGCAGAAACAATGGGCAGTAAACAGATGAAAAAACAATTGCCGCACTATATATAACCGCAGAGAGAAAACGCGAAAGCCTGTCGCATCGAATCCATTTATAATTCTCCGGAAGAACAAAGTCTTGATCCTTTGTTTCGGAGAAATTATCGTCATAGCTTTCAAAAAAACGGGTTTTCCTCTTACTGCTCATGATGCTCCCCTCCGAGCCAGCCGGCAATATCGTCTTTTTCGAAGTTATATGTTAACGGTTTGCCATAGATTTTTTCATAAGCGGCCTTTTTGAGTGCATAGTCTTTTTCGCACAGTATATAGCTGTTTTCCTTTGCACTCTTTTCGAGATCCGGACGGAGCGTTCCGAGGATATGCAGTGTATATTTTACCTTTAGGAATTCTTTCGTGTCGTTTTGGTCAAGCTCAGTCATTTCAACGAAACATGAAATGATTGGAGCATTGAGCTTTGATGCGTAATAATAGACTCCACGCTTAGGCGGACGCGGTTTTTTATAGTTAAACCACATTTCTTGTTCGGGATAGATTAAAACAGGACGTTTTTTTGAAAGGATTCCGGACAAAATTCCGGTAAACTTTCGTGCAAGATAACGCGGATCGTCTATTATCGGAATTGTGTCGGCATAATTAAGCAAAAAACCGACAAAGCCTTTCATGGCAAAATTTGTGGTTTGGCTTACGATATGGAGACGGTGCTTACCGTGCTTTTTTACCATTTTCCTGATGACAGTGTTTTCTATAGGACTGAAATGGTTGCTGGTTATCAAAACGCCGTCCAAGGTTTCGGGGAGATTTTCTTCCCCCACGATATCGGTGTCTTTATTGATTAATTTTTCGGCGAAGTCAACGATTCGCCTTGCAATAAAACATTTAAATTTATATGAGACTGTGTTTCGTGAGGATAAATAATTGTCTATAATCTGGTCGGTTTCCTCAGCCGTCAAAACCGGATCACTTATCTCCACCTTTTTGTGAAAATCACCCGATTCGGCGGCGGCCTTAATATTTTCAATAACCGCCTCCCTATTTTCCCCTATAATCATAACCTGATCTTCACTCCGCTTTCAAAGACCTTTTTAAATGTGATGTCCTGAGACGGAACCGATTGACCTCTATCTAACAAAAGCTGTAAACAATCGGTATCTGATTTTTTCTGCTCTTCAGAATAGTTTTCTTTATATTTATTGATTTCATCAATATAACTGTTGCCCTCTGCATAATTCCAAAAATAGTCGCCATACTGAATTCCGTCATAGCACCATGGCTTTGAAAAAAGATTATAATGAATGAGCTTCGGAGCTTCAAGAGGTGGTTTTTCTTCATTTGGCATTGCATCCCATGCTTCGCTTAAATAATGAATTTTTCCGTTGCACATAGCATTGAGATAATCCTGATCGGGAGCAATACAGTCAAAGTGATAGGTGTTAAGAAGCTGAAGGAAATTTCCCTCAAGATCAACCTCACGCAGCTTTTTAAGATTCATAAGTAATACGCCTGAATTGATATACTCGGTTATTTTCACACCCACGGCATTTTCAACATAGTGCACAAGCGGAGGAATATTCTCAATCGATTTGTCAGGACATGCTCCGATAAGATTCTCCCCGATGTCTATGTCAAACATTTCGGCAATGTCGGCGTTTAACACAACGTCGCTGTCTATGTAAATTCCTTTATCATACTGAGGAAACATCATCGGAATAAACAAACGGAAATATATTGTGAGTGTGAAGTAATCGCATCTCAGACGGTTTGACATTCTGTCGGTTATGCTTTCAAGCCCCTTCTGCATGGGAACAAAATCCACATGGAAGTTTTCGATGGAAAGTTTTGCGAGTCTGTTTCGATTTTCCTCATTCAGATCCTTATATAAAATGATTGCTCTATAATGCCTGTCGGGAGATGAGTTTTTGATAGCTGAATTCAATGCAACGCTTAAAAACGGAGCGTAAGAATCATCGATTGTAAAAAATACCGGTATTTCATTCAAATTGCTCATATTGAGAGCTCCTTTACTTTTTTTATTTCATGATTAAACTGTTCATATTCCAGGAACAGTCCATCATATTCATGCAGCTTTAGTACGCTGTGCATTCTCTCAAATTCCCATGGTTTTACACTTACAGTATGAAGCCACGGGATAAGGCGGAAGCTTGTTGTGAAATGCTGAAGTACAGTATTATCTTTAAGCTTTCGCTGTTCATTATATCGTCTTTCGCATATTTTTTTGTGTGCTGACAGCTTATTAATTGCAGACTGGTCGGGCATAAACATTTCTTTTTCCCGGCAGCGGGTACGGCACTTTTCAAAAAGACCTGTTTCCCGGATCTTTTTCATATTGAGCAAAAGCACTCCGGAATTCAGATAATCAAACTTAAATATATTGTTGTGAAAAAACCACTTTCCGTAATAGTCCAAAACTCCTGCAAGCTCAAAGGTGCTGATATCCTGATTATAAAATTCTGAAATATCCATGCGGCAAAGTACGTCGTTATCTAAGTATAAAATTTTGTCCGGAATTTCAGGCACAAGATCGGCATAAAGCCTAAGCATGCAGCAAGGAGTGAACCGTGTGTTGAGATTGGCCGCTGGCAGATCGGAAAAGAACAAATCAGTAACGTTTATAAGAGTTACCGAATTTTCGGGATTACAATCCGTTACATGTTTCCTCAGAGTTTCTGCAAAGTCATCAGATAATGCTGTATATTCTTTTAAATCAGTTTTAACATCGGCGGTCAAAATATAAATATTAAGCTGTTCTTTTGTTTTCGACATCAATGACAGCACGGATAAAACAACGCCGTTTGCTATATTGCTGTCTCCGCAATACAGTATGTTCATTACACACCTCGAAAAGTTTATTATTTTTCTCTGACAAGATCGTCGCCTTCAAAGAAGAGTGCCAAACTTCCGGGTCCGAGATGCGAACCGGTGGCCGGCTCATGTTTTTCAAGCCATATGCTCTTCGGAGGCATTTTTTCATTGATTAAATTAATAAGATATTCCGCATTTTCTTTAACGCCCGTGTAGGTTATTGCAATAAGATCGGTGTTTTTAACAAGAGAAAAATATTTTTCCGCCATCGCTTTTATAACGGATTTCTTGCCTCTGATTTTGTTAAATGCAACAATTTTTCCTTCGCTGCTTCCCTTTAGCAAAGGGCGTATTCCCAAAACCGAGCCTACGACTGCACTCACGTTCGACAGCCGTCCGGTACGTCTAAGGTGCATAAGATCATCTGCAATAAACACCTGATAAATGCGGGGTATATATTTTAAAAGCTGTTCTTCAGTCTCTGAGAGGCTAAGGCCTTTTTCTTTCAGCTGTGCGGCTTTAAGCACAACCATACCTTCTCCGAGGCCAGCCCCCAAGCTGTCGACAAGGCAAATATTTCTTTCGGGATATTTGTCAGTCAGTTCGTCTTTAGCAATTCGTGCCGAGGCAAAAGAACCGCTGATTCCCGAAGAAAGTCCGACGAAAAGAATATCGTTTCCATTTGAAAGTATCGGCTCCATATATTCAATATATCTTTGAGGATTAATCTGAGACGTGGTGATATGAACGCCTTTGCCCATTAATCCATAATATTCCTGATCGTCAAAAGCTTCAACATCAGAGCAGTGACACTCCTTATCATTAACATAGTAAGGGAAAGGAATAGCCGTAATATTATATTTATCTTTAATTTTTTGGCTTAAATTTGCAGTATCATCCGTCATAATTTCAAAAGACATAATAACACCCCTTTTTGTAAATGTATAGATATTATAGATGAACATAGGAATAATTACAACCAAATAATTCAATTCGCAATTATACTGTTTAACTCCTGATAGTAGAGTGGGAAATAATCGCTCTATTCACAGTAGAGTTTCCCGAAAAATCGGCGTTTAAAAGCAATATACAGGGTAATTCAGGCTCTTTTAATGTTGAAGGCAGGAAAACCTTTTAAATAAATTAAAACTTCTAAATTTAAGGTGAGTTAGGAAACACAATGTGGTTTTAAGCTCAAGTCTTTCTTTTAGCTCCGTTAAAATTTTCGGAATATAAGAAATTCTCATGAAAATTTGTTCCTTGCCCGGAAAAGAATTTATCTGCTTAAAACTGCATTCACCGTAAACAGATTATATCCGAATGTTTTTTATTTGAGTCGACGGCTTTGCTTGTCGCAAACAGGCGGCGAAATATCGAAAACGCTTCGAAGAAGAAGGTCTAAACCGCACCGAAGAGCGTATTGATATACGCATTTAATCCTTTTCCCTTAAATCCAAACGCACATCTCTGAATTCTCCTAAAATTGCAAACTAACGGTAATTTTTCGGCTTACCATTGCCCGCAAGACACCGGACTTACAAACTCTTTCGCACTGAAAATCATTCAAAATACGTAAAGCTCTCTTCGTCACCTGCATCACAAATCACTCAAAATTACGTAAATTTCAGATCATGGAATTTTATAATAAAACAATTTGCTTGCCGATAAGGAAAAACGCAGATAGTCCTAATGAATTAACGAGTATTTTAACGAAGATATAATTCAAATCATTCCGCTCAAACCGGGTTTGGGTGTGTGCTGTGACAAAAAGAAAATCTTTGATCCGTTTTTGCGTTCTTATTAGCAGGTTCAAACGTTTTCTCTTTTGCCGAAATGCACGATAGCAGATAATCCGGGGCCTGTATGCGAACCGATAATCGGGTTTAAGAATACCTTGCTTATGTTGCACGACGGATTGATTTTTTTAAGTTCCTGTTCAAGATAATTTGCATTTTCCTCATTATCGGCATGTACAACATAAATTCGTTCACCCGTACCGCCTTCGGTCGAGGTTTTATAAAGCTCAAGAAGCTTGTTCAGTGCAGATTTTGATCCGCGTGCCTTTGTGAAATTTCTAAGGGTTCCGTCATTTTCAATTTTCAAAATAGGTTTTATGTTCAAAGCAGTACCGACAAGTGCAGTAGCCGCCGAAACGCGTCCGCCTCTTTTTAAATACATCAGGTCTTCAACCATAAACCAGTGACATACCCTTAAGCGATTTTCTTCTAACCATTTGGCATTTTCTTTGAGTGACATGCCGTTTTCTCTGTTTTTCACGGCTGCTTCAAGCAAAATTCCCATTCCGACTGTGGCGGCAAGCGAGTCAACACAGACAAGTTCTCCGGGGCAACCTTCTTCTTTAAGCTCCTCAGATACCATACACGATGAGTTGTACGTACCCGAAATACCACTTGAAAGAGACAAATACAAAATTGACTGACCTTTTTGTAAAATCGGGCGAAACACGTCAATATACGTTTGCGGCGATATTTGCGATGTGCGTGTTAATTCACCGTTCCTTTGCTTTTCATAAAACTGTTTTAAAAAGTCTTCATCTTCAGCTTGTGAGCAAACACGGTCTTGCTCGCCGACGCAGTAGTGCATCGGAACAAAGCGAATATCGTTTTCTTTCATAAAAGATGGCGGAATATCCGCCGATATATCCGAAAAAATTATATATGGTTGGTTCATGAAAAATATCTCCCGTTAATTTTATTTAATAAGCATATAATTTAGTAGTTCGATTTTGATTAAAATCGGTGTTGCATAGACAGCACGATCAGAAACAGGGGTTGCGAAACTGTAAAATTTGTCCGTTCTCTCTGACGGCATACGGATGTAATCGTTAGCTTTATGACGTTTTCCTCCGTAAAACCGAAAAAATTTTCTCAAGTTCGGTCGAGATTTTTGGAAGAATCACAAAATCGTCGGATTTGTTTCCCTCCACTCATCATGTGATAACAGCTCTGGTTTGGGACATCGTTCCACCAAATCCGCTGTTCTTCAAAAAACTATTATATCGTCCGGACAAATAAAAATATTATGCCGTTAAAAGGTTTAAGCAAATAAATCTTAATAATTTTATTTTATGCGTTGGCCCCCGATTTCCCGACGTATTGTTTCAAATTGGCGGCGATCAGCTTAAGAGATGAGTAAAAAGCCTTTCGCTCGTCATCCTTGAGATTCCCTCCGATAACTTCAAGGGCTTTGTTAACGCGATCTTCAACAAAAATGAGGGCTTCTTTACCTTTTTCGGTTAAAATTAGTTTTGTACGATAAGCCCTTTTGCCGGTGGAAGAAATATGTTTTATATATTTCAATTTTATAAGTTCCTTTATCGTGCGGGAAATTGCGGCTTTATCCTCTCCGCATTTAATGCAGAGCTGCGATGCTGTTAATCCGCCGGATTCTTTTCCGAGTGTGTATAGACACATGACGTGAGCTCCCTTCATTCCGATGGAAGTCATCTCCCGTGTTTTAATTTTTTGCACACAGCGATTGATCATTGCTATGGTCGTTGAAAACGTTTCAAATCGATCTAACACCGTACCTCCTCCTTAGAAACTGATTTGTCAATTTTTAAGGAGTTTACCATACAAAAGTTGATTTGTCAACTTTTGAACAGGTGTTTTTTCTTTTAATGAAAAAATGTGACCATAAAACAGTATGCAAAACCTCTCAAAAAATTCGGATTTGTCTCTTAAAATTCCTAAATATCAAGCCGAGATGTTTTTGTATCCAACTTTTGCGGATATAAAAAAGAGGCTGAACCAATGTTTCGGCTTGTTCAAATTCTGATTCCTTTTGAGGCCGAGAATCTCCCGGATTTAGCACATTAAAATTACTGAGTATGTTTAACCCCTATAGGGAAAAACAGTCTGAAACATGAGAGTTCTTATCGATGATTTTTGGCTCGGCGGCGTGGTTTAGACCTTTTTCTTTGGAGCATTTTCGCCCTTTCGCAGCCTATTTGCGACAAGTGAAGTCGCCGTCTCAAAGACAAAAATGCATTCGAATATCATCTATTTACGATGTACAATGTTTTAAACAGATAAATTTTTGTCTGAGTAAATAATAAATTTGCAGGTAAACTTTTTGGAATATCAAAAGTTTAATAAAGTTTAGGCTTAAAATTGCTGTCTAAAATCATATGATGTTAAATTCTCCCCGCTCTGGATAATAAATCTCATATATTATTTTTTGCAAAAATAAAGAAGCGACGTTCGGCAATATTCATATTTAATCAAAACGTTACAAAAAAAGGATTGACAATTGTAGTTTAAGTGAGTATAATCTATTAAGCAATTGTAAATTTTATAAGTGATCGGCGGATAAATATCTGGCTTTTCAGGTATCACCCGGCGAAATTATTTAATCGCTTAACTCTGTTTGCTTAACAGTATGATTCAATAAATATCGGGGTGTGGCGCAGTTGGTAGCGCGCGACATTTGGGATGTTGAGGCCGCAGGTTCGAACCCTGTCACTCCGACCATACAGAGTGTTCTTATAGTAACCGAGAGGTTTTCTGTAAGAGCACTCTGTTTTTATATTCACATTTCCATACTATTAATTGTTAAACTGTTGATGCTACGGGTGGCGAACTGGACATATAGGTTACTTCCACGCCTTTTCTTGTTTGCATTTTAATCTCTGCATCCGGAATTGGCACTTCTTCGGGAATTTCAATGGCTCCGATACAGTTATAGTAAATTACTATTTTCTGTGTCTTAACGCCATCAATTATTTCCGTATGATGCACCTCAATAATACTGATCCACGACAAGGGCAGAAAGCAGCACCTGATATACACTTCCTGCACGCAGACTTGGACTAATTTAATGTCTTGGTTAAAAATAAGAAAAAACTATCCTTGCTTTACTGATAAAGTTTTCGTAAACAGATATGGAAAGCAAATAAGCATACACGGAATAGAATACATATATAACATGTTACAAAGTTCTGCCGGCATAAATGAACACTCTG
>CABUCT010000012.1 GCA_902490145.1 uncultured Oscillospiraceae bacterium | reverse complement strand
CAAGAGCCCGTTCAAACAATTCTTTTTCGCCCTTAAGAGCTTTTGCCAGCACGCAAGTGCTGACCACCGCACGAACCTCGTTGTCGCCGGCACAATATGTTTCATTAAGTATGTCAAAATATTTCTGCAAACGTTTTTTGTCATTTTGACGAAGCAATTCCTGAAGATGCGGTGCTGCGATGTCTTCGTAAAAATTGACAAAAAGGAAGGTACCGTTTTCGGTGACATATTCTTCATAACTGCTCTTGAACTGTGGGAATACAGTAAAGAATCTTCCTGTGAGAACCTTAACAGTTGGGGCATCCCCTACACTTCCTTTATCGGGAAGCTGTAATCCGTTCTGTCTTTTAATTGTTTTTTTCATTCCAAGCGTTTCGCGAAGGGTATCCTCGAAGTCATTAGCAATAGACTTTGCCTCCTGGAGCTTAGAGGAATCATCAAACAACCAGCTGCTGATGATTTTCCATTCCTGAGGAGTTCCGTCGCTTACAGACGATTGTTCAAGGCAGAATGTACAACTGTTCTCATTATAAACGACTCTTATAGCCTCTGTCTCGGAAAGGAAATAGCTTTCAGTCTCACTGTCGACTGCCTTAAACCCTTTCCCGTTAAGCAAGGGTTCAATGGTGTCGATTATTAGATTATATGCATCAATATTCACTTTAAATTCTCCTATTCTCCGATTATTTTAATCAGTACACGTTTGTTGCGCATACCATCGAATTCTCCGTAAAAGATTTGTTCCCACGGTCCAAAATCAAGCTTTCCTTCGGTGACCGCAACAACTACTTCACGTCCCATAAGAGTACGCTTTATGTGGGCATCTCCGTTATCTTCATATCCGTTATGGGCATATCGGCTGTATGGTTTTTCGGGAGCAAGCTCTTCAAGCCAATTTTCAAAATCGCTAAGAAGTCCCGACTCATTATCATTTATAAATACGCTTGCGGTTATATGCATTGCATTGCACAAAAGCAGACCCTCTTTTATTCCGCTTTCTTTAAGTGCCTGCTCGCATTCACGAGTTATATTTACAAATCCGCGTCTTGACGGCACATTGAAGGTTAATTCCTTACGATATGATTTCATAAAATACCCTCCTAAATAAAACGGATGAAACAAAAGGGGGTTTGTCCCAAAATTATATATTTATCAATATTTCACCGCATATTTTCCATTTTAATAGTTTGAAATATAATTATACTTTAAACAGCAGTGTTTGTCAATTACTTTCGCCTCTGCTTCCAGAGATACTAACAATGTTTTCTTTCTGATTTATTTTTGTTTGCTTTATAGAATTTAAAAGTCAGCGGATAAATGCATCCGGCAAAAACAACCAGCAAAAAATACCGAATTGAATCAGCAATGACAGATTCGGGCATCAGAACGGCAAACATATATTTAAGGCCTGATTTAAGAACTAATAAAATCGCTGCTCCCACAGCCGATTTCACAATTTGCTGCCATATAAGAGCTTTTGTTTGAAAATGTATGTATTTTTCGTCAATAATATATGATACAAACAGTCCTAACGATGTTCCCATAAGTTTAAATGCGTCCTTTACCATTTCGGTGTCGCCCGCCTTCTCTGCTCCCGAAAAGGCCGCAAAAAGTGCTGCAACCACAGAAACAATCAATGTCCATGCAACTATCCATATATCACTAGTTGGTTTTCTGTCTGCTAAAGTAAAAAACTCAAAGCAGAAAAATACCACAATGCTTGCCACAGCAAAAGAAGCTATAACATCAGCAGGCGTGTGTACACCAAGATACAAACGCGTAAATGCTGTAATGGCAATAAGAACAAAGGATATAACAAACGCCCATCGCTTTTTAATAAAAAGAGCAATAGAACCGTAAGTAAGCGTTGCAGTGGCAGTGTGTCCGCTTGGAAAAGAATATCCGCTTGCTCCCTCCAAGGCTGATTTTACGGGAGTTAATGTAGGATCAATTTCAAAGGGACGCGGCATTCTTACAATAAGTTTCAATGCTTCGTTGATAACTATTCCCGTGAAAAACACAGAAAAAAGCCTGTATCCCCACTTCTTATTAACGCACCAAAATATCACCAGTGCTGCAATTAGGAAGCAGGCTTCATCTCCAAGATTTGTAACTATAAGGACAATATTATCCAAAAATTCACTTCTGATAGTTTCTAAACATTTAAGAACGGACATAAAACCACCCCGCAAAGATTATATTAGCATGTAAACTTATTGTCAAGTTTTGCATATTTATTATAAAATTGGTTTGACTTTTCAGAATTATTGCAATTTCATGAACTTTGTGTTAAAATAACTATGTGGCTATTGATAAGAGTTTTTAGTTGTATTATAATGGAATTGGAAATAAATAATATTGTTTTAATTTATACGAACAGGTAGGTAATTATATGAAGCTCATACTCGCTATTGTCAACGACGATGACGCCGCAATTGTATCAGGAGCATTGAGCAAAGCGAAATTCTCTGCGACAAAGCTCGCTACAACCGGAGGATACTTAAAGGCCGGGAATTCCACATTTATCATCGGTGTAGAAGACGAGCTCGTAGACAATGCTATTGAAATTATCGGTGCCAACGCCAGAAAACGCACCCAAATCATTCAGGATACAAGCCCCTATGGTGCTATTAACACAATGGCAATGCCTTTGGAAATCACCGTGGGCGGTGCAATTATATTTGTGCTTGATGTGGAACAATTTCACAAATTATGATAAGCACTCTTGAACAATTTGCGGGAAATAAGCCTGTAATCGAAACCGTAAGGGGCTGGCTTATTTCAGGAAAAACACCGCAATCCATTATTATTGAGGGCAATGAAAAAAGCGGACGTAAAACTCTCGCACATCTCATTGCTTCGGGACTTGTCTGCACCGGAAATAATCCTCCCTGCGGACAGTGTGTACAATGCAAAAAATCTATCAGCGGGCACCCGGATATTTCTAACGTAACAGGTGATTTGTCAAAAGCTGCAATCGGTGTTGATACGATTCGTGATTTGCGTTCCGATGCTTTTATTATGCCAAACGATTCCGATCGGAAAACATACATTATCACCCGTACCATGACCGTTTCGGCACAAAATGCACTGCTGAAAATTATAGAAGAGCCGCCAAAAGGCGTCACATTTATTATAATCGTCCGTAATAAAGAGGATTTACTTGAAACAGTCCGTTCGCGTTCTGCAGTGCTGTCTTTGCTACCGGTAGGAAATTGTGAAGGAATCGTATATTTAAAATCAAAATTCCCGGATATCAATGACCAAAAGATACAAACTGTTTTGGAACGAAGTGGTGGAATTATCGGAAAAGCAGAAATTCTGCTTTCTGAAAAAGACGATAATAATCAAATTGATAAAATGCTGTCTGAAGCTGCCGACGCACTGGCAAACAAAAATTCCGCAGCATTTTTAGCAGCTTCTCTTCCGGCAGAAAACAACCTTAATCTTATGGAAAGCTTAACAAATGGACTTATGTTGATCCTTCGTGATGCATACTGCAAAAAAGAAGGTGTGGGAAACTGCATATCGGGATTCGAAAAAGAATCGTCGGTCATTGCAAAGCGTTTGCCCTCGCTTGAAATAACCAAAATGATGGATATCGCAAAAAAAGCAAATGCCAGAGTCGGGGAAAATCCAAAAGGTTCACTTCTTGTGTCTTGTCTGTGTGCAAGACTTTTCGACTTGGCTGAATCAGTTTGATTCATAACGTGAATTTTTATTATTGGAGTTGAAAAAATGCCGGAAATAATAGGCGTAAAATTCAAAGAAAATGGCAAAACATATTATTTTGATCCTAACGGTATAAAAGTTGAAAAAGATCAGCATGTTATTGTTGAAACAGCACAGGGGCTTGAATTCGGCATATGCTCAATTCGTAATTCAAATATTTCGGAAGAATTTGAAATTCCTCTCAAAAAGTTGGTAAGAATCGCAACTCCTGAAGATGAAAAACATTTGGCTGAAAACATCAAAAAACAGGATGAAGCATTTGAAATCTGTGCAAAGAAGATAGCCGAACATGGCCTTGAAATGAAGCTGGTTTCGGTCGAATATACTTTTGATAATAACAAGATCCTTTTTTATTTCACTGCCGACGGAAGAGTTGATTTCCGACAACTCGTAAAAGATTTGGCTTCGATATTCAGAACCCGTATTGAGCTCCGTCAAGTTGGGGTTCGCGATGAAGCAAAAATTCTTGGTGGACTTGGAATATGCGGACGGGAATTTTGCTGTTCTGGATTTTTAAATTCTTTTCAGCCGGTATCAATCAAAATGGCAAAGGAACAAAATCTTTCATTAAATCCTGTCAAAATTTCGGGAACCTGCGGAAGACTTATGTGCTGTCTTAAATATGAACAAGACGCCTATGAGTATCTTCACAAAATCAGTCCACGTAACGGTGCCAGAGTTAAAACTCCAAAAGGGACAGGCATTGTTGAGGATGTTGCTCTCATAAGCGGAAAAATCAAGGTCAAACTTGACGATTCCGGAGATGTTATGCCGGTGGTCTTCGATCGTTCTGAAATAACACGAATCGATGACGGAAAAAATAATCCTCAACGCCAAGAACAAAAAATTTGCAATTCAGAGGATAAATCAGAATAGACGAGCAAAACACTATAATTTATAATCTTAAGATTTTTCATCGCTTATCATCATAAAGCCGCAAGCATAAGCCGTGCGGCTTTTTTATTTGAGCAATCAAAAAATTATCTTCGGATCTATATGAGGTTAAATTTAAGGATACAACATACGTGAAATGAACATATTTTATCTTATTACATACTAAATCTTTGCAAATTACTCGTCTTACTGTATCTTTTAACTTAAATGTACAAATCCGTTCGGTTGTCAAAAAAATTCTTATATAGAGATTTTACGGATAGGATACTTACAGCAAAAAGCGTACTGATACTAATACCTAATTAAAAACTATATAATATTTTTGTCAGACGAGTGAGTTTCCACAGGAAGGCTGACGCCTGCCGAAGACAGCCCACGAAGTATGGCGAAAAATATGCCAAAAAGATTTTTAGCTTTTAATTAGGTATTAGTATGACATATTACAAACCAAATTAACGTTGTATGTATGTTGAATTCTTTTATTCATAAAACTACTGTGCAATTATTTGACGTCCTATAATTTATTTTTATCCAAAAAGGGCAATGCTTTGAATTACTCAAAGCATTGCCCTTTTCTAGCGTATTCCGTGTAAATAGTCAAATCCAGCAGATAAGCAGTAATGTAATAGCGATTCACTATCTATTTTAAAATTCAAGTTTTTAATCCAGCTTGAATAAGACTTTAACAAGTTGGTCCAACACGTAATTGATTTTTTAGATAAAAATACGTGTCCCCGCCGATATGGAGCAATTCAGCGGGGACACACAAACAAAATATGAAAGGAGAAAGATAATGTTTAAACAAACATTCAGAACATCTAATGAGTCTGAAAGTATTGAATCTATACAAATCTGTAATCAGCATTACAATATGTCAAACGATCACATCACTTGTATATTTCAGCAATCTCAATTTTTGATTCAAATCTTTTATTAAAACAAATGATTTAATAAATCAATTCTTATTGCTGTAATTGTTTTTCAACAGGGAAAATATCAATTTTATTAACCGCTTTTTGGAGAATCAACAAAGCGTCCAAGGTAGCTATTCCTTCTTCGCCGTCTACATCTGCAGCGGTCTGCTGCTTAGATGTAAGCTCAATTTTGTTCACAGCGGCCTGAAGAGCAAGAAGTGCGTCAGCAGTAGTAACCTCTTTATCTCCGTTAACGTCTCCAAAAATAGGTTCTTCATTTTCAACATACCCGTTATATGCTTCAATAGCAGCATCTAATACAGGCTCATTATCAACCTGGATCTCTCCGAATTGATATACTATTTTACTATATTCTTGTTCAGCAGCCTCAATTTTTGAGATTTTTTCCTTGTAGTTTTCTTGTGTAACTTCTCCGATATCATTGATCATTTTATAAACGTTATTTACAGCATTGAGCTTTTGTAGGTCGACATCGCTCATCTTATAATAAGATGCGAGTGCATTAAGCTCAGCCTGGCTTATTGCTTTGTCGAAATACATAAACTCATCACATTCAAGCTCAGCCTTATAAGGAGAGTTTCCTGTGCCGTCCTGACCAAGTACAAATGTTGTACCGTCAACAGAAGCAAAGCTTCCGTTCGGAATTGATACACTTGCAAAAGGTTTAAAATCTACATAAAGAGTTGCAGTGCTGTTTTCACGATTCACAACTACAGTGAGGTTGATCCAACCGCTGTCACCTTCGAAGTCATAGTTATCAATTTCAGTATATTCTGTATCTGCACGACCAGAGGCATTAGCTGTGTTAAGTTTTATTTTGTTATTTTCAACTGCAACCAGTATTCCCTGGTTAGCACCGCTGTTCCAATCCTTATTTCCGAAAAGTGCAGGATCAGCAAAAGAAACATTAATATCGTTAAGCCAAGTTGAAACAGTAAAGCTGTTTTCATCAATGTTAAGACCGTCTATGCTGATATATCCGTTCTTAAGGCTTGCGGATTTTCCGAAATATCCATCACCATAGCCTCTTGTTCCTCTGTAATTTGCAGTTATCGAACTGTCAGATACAGAATTCTTAAGATTGTTATCAAATTTAAAATGAGCTTTCAGGGATGATGTGTCTATAACATCGTCTAAAGCAATTTCCTTCGGCTGAGTGGTGGTCGCATGATCACGATAGTTTTCAAGCTTCCAATCGTCAGTTTTAGGTGCTTCATAAGTGTATCCTTTGAAGTATCCATCGGAAACAGTATAATCATAGTCTCCGCTCTGCGGAACACCAAGTGCTGCACAAACTACTGATGAAAGAGATGCAGTGGTTATCTCTCCTGCGAATTCACCCGGAGTTACACTTTTTCCTTTTGCAATATATGTGCAGTTTAATTCTTGCTGGGTATTGCCTCCGTGATTAGTACCGATTCCGCCGTGGTCGGTAAGAAGGATAAGCAGGGTATCCTCAAGATATCCCTGAGCTTCAAGAGCATCGTAAACCTGACCGATATATCCGTCAACAGTTCTGAGTTCTTGATAATATGCATCAGACTGATAACCATGAGCGTGACCGGCATGGTCAACATTGTCGAACTGTACAAAAGTAAACAGTGAATCATTTTCTTCAAAATATTTTGACATCTGGTCTGCAAGAGAAGAATCGTCTCCGGCATACATATTTACATCAAGATTATGTTCAACTATACCATTGTTGATAGCAGTCCAGTTGTTAAACGAAGTGAGTTCAGCCTCCGGATATTTATCACGGAGATAACGGAAAATTGAAGGATACTGCTGATGATCGGGGGTTGCAGTAGACTCAATAAGGTCATTGGTTTTTCCGTGTTTTTCAGGAGTAACACCTGTAAGCATTGCACCCCAGTTTTGAGCACTGATGGTGGGCATTACTGACTGAGCATGAGTTGTGTAAAGTGCATCCGGCTGGTTCATGATTCTGGCAATATTGGGTGTCTCGGTATTCAAATTGAAGTTACCCATTCCGTCAATTCCAAGAACAACAACATGGCTGTACAGTTCATCAAGCTCATTTTTATTGGTTTTTGAAGTGAGGAAGTTCATTCCCCTCTGAAGCTCTTTTTTAGCTGCTGCAATCTGAGCATCAGTAGAAGCTTCAGTAACATTCATTTCTTTTGCTGCATTATATGCAGTCACGAATTTATCCCATGAAGAAGAAGTGAATGTAGACTGACCCAAAGCATAAACCTGGTCAGCATGATTTGCTACTTTTTGATAAGAAATGTATTTTGAATTTACGGGAGCAGTTTTGTCAAGCTCGGTATCGGAAAGACGGACGTTGTCTATGTAGTTGACATTTACTTGGTCGCCTCTTTCATAATAACGAAGACCGAAAATTGCCAATTTCTTTACAGATGTAACGTCAAAACCGTTTTTGGCTTTAGTGAAATCAAGCGGAACATTAATGGTATTCCATCCCTCTTCCAGATTAAAGCTTGAAAGCGGAATAATAAGACATTCCTCTGTCCATGCAGCAGATTCCGGTTCATCCCATCCGCCCTGGTCATCGCGAGAGGATATTACGATATTTGCATATCCTGACTTCTGGAACCAGTCTGTGGCCTGCGGGTTTATATCAAAAACGAAATATTTTGCTGTGCTCATATCCATTGGAGTGGACATTTTATAGAGTGAACAAAATCCTCCGGTCTGATAAAACTTAAGGCATCCGGATCCTTCTGATTGATTTGAATTATCAATCGCCATTCCGTCACCCGGATAGTTTGACCAGCCGCTTAGTGTGTCGCAATTACTTATTTCAACAACATTCGGCTCGGCAAAGACAATAAGTGTGCTCCATGCCATAGTCATAACCAGGACAGAAAGAAGCAGTGCTATGATTCTTTTGGTGCTGACTTTCATTACAAATTCCTCCATTTTTAATATGCATCCTTATATAATCATACTTATGACTATACGTCGGCAACAATAATTATATTCAGTTAATTTTATGGTGTCAAGCGTTGAACAAAACATTGATTTTTATTCATTTTTTTGACCAAATGAGTGTTTTTTGTTCAATTTATTTATATCTTATTTCACAGCCAACCTCTTTTGCTGCCTTGATAAACTCTTCAGGTGGTTTCTTCTCTGTAATGAAAATATCAGCCTTATCCAAAGTATCCAGCTGATATTTATAATTGCAGGAAAATTTTGACGAATCGGCAACTACTACGGAATAAAGTGAATTCTGCATCATTTTTTTCTTTACATATGCTTGCTGAACACTGGCTTCATAAAAGCCTTCTTTTTGCACCGAAAGACAAGAAATAAAACAGATATCTGCACGAAAGCGACTGACAAAATCTATCGTTTCTTCTCCCACTACCGAGCCTACGTTTTGACGATAATATCCCCCGGTAATAAATAACTCGATATTTCCGTAATTTCCGCTTACTATATCGTGACCAAGTTCAATGCTGTTGGTTAACACGACCAGTTCCCGTTTATCCTTCATATAAGGAAGCATTCTTCGTGTTGTGGTACTTGCATCCATAAATACAGTCATTCCGTCTCCTATATATTCAGACGCCAATTTTGCGATATAATCTTTCTGCTCCACATTTTCAAATTGCCTCAGCCGAACATCTCTTTCGCTGGACGATGAGGTTAAATACCAAACATATCCGTTGCGTCGGCTGACAAGCCCCATTTCCTCCAATGCGACGAGATCTCTCCGAACAGTGGAACGGCTATAGCATAAATAATTACATAATTCTTCTATTCGTACCTTTCGTTTTTCTTCCAGAATCTCCATTATTTTTTTACTTCTGTCGTTCATTCTATTCTCCCTTACGGCAGGCTCTTTGTATAAGCTTTACAATCTCGACCAACGGAATAATGGTAAATGCAAGAGCAATAGCCACTGCATATTCCTTTAATGAGATTTGTTCGAATCCGAAAAGATTTGACAAAAACGGCACATATATTACCGCCGTGGTAAGAAGGAAGGAAGCAATCATCGCAATTAAAAGAGGAATATTTATGCCTTTCATCTTAAAAAGTGAGCCTCGCTGTGAACGCATATTGATCGAATGGAAAATTTCCATCATTGACATTGTGAGGAATGCCATTGTCATTCCGTCGGGACTGTTGACAAACTCCCATACCCCGTTTTCCATATGGTGTCCTATGAGATATGAAGCAAGAACAATAAGAGTTGATATCACTCCCTGATAAAGTATATCGAATCCCATACCTCCGGCGAATATCCCGTCTTTTGATTTACGCGGTGGACGTTCCATTACATTTGCTTCGCTTTTTTCCATGCCGAGTGCAAGTGCCGGGAAGCAGTCGGTGATAAGATTAATCCAAAGCAGATGAACAGGTTTTAACACTGTAAACCCTATCATAGTTGCGGTGAATATAGTTAAAACTTCGCTCATGTTTGACGCCAGCAAAAACTGAATTGACTTTCGTATATTGTCATAAATACGTCGGCCTTCACCAACGGCTGAAACAATTGTGGCAAAATTATCATCTGCCAGAACCATATCTGCCACATTTTTTGTAACGTCGGTTCCAGTTATACCCATTCCAACACCGATATCGGCACTTTTTATGGAGGGTGCGTCGTTTACACCGTCGCCGGTCATGGCCGTGATCATTCCATTTTGTTTCCATGCTTTTACTATACGAACCTTATGCTCCGGCTGAACTCTTGCGTATACCGAAAACTTTGTAACCAGCTCTTTAAGCTCTTCATCATTGAATTTATCAAGCTCGGCTCCTGTGATTCCCTGGGTACTGTCAGTTATAATTCCAAGGGTTTTAGCAATAGCAATTGCAGTATCAAGATGATCTCCGGTAATCATAACGGGACGAATTCCCGCTTTTTTACACTGGACAATAGCATCGACTACTTCGGGACGTACAGGGTCGATCATACCGACAAGACCCACAAATACCATATCGGTTTCAATACTTTCGGGAGCAGTGCTTTCCGGCATTTCGGGATATTTCTTCATGGCAAGTGCCAAAACTCGCAGTGCCTTATCCGCCATATTTTTATTTTCAGCTTCAATGGCTGCTTTTTTCTGTTCGGAAAGAGGATTTATTTCTCCGTTTTCCAAAATATGAGTGCATTTAGAAATAACAACGTCCGGGGCACCCTTTGTAAACTGAACGATTCCATTAATATCCGGCTTGTGAAGTGTGGACATCATCTTGCGTTTTGAATCAAACGGTGCTTCCCCAACACGCGGAAATAAATTCTTAAGGTCAGGCTTTAAAAATCCCGAATCTGCCGCAAACTGCACAAGTGCACACTCGGTAGGTTCTCCCTCAGCTTTACCTTGTTCATTAAGTTCAGCATCACAGCAAAGAGCCATACCTTTTGCAAGCAATGTCTTGTCACTTGAATATTCTTCAACTACTGTCATTTTATTTTGGGTAAGAGTTCCGGTTTTGTCAGAACAAATAATTTGAGTACAGCCCAAAGTTTCCACTGCGGTCAGCTTTCTTATAACGGCATTACGTTTGGACATCTTTGTAACTCCCATCGAAAGTACGATGGTAACCACAGCTGCAAGTCCCTCGGGTATAGCGGCAACCGCAAGGCTGACAGCCAGCACAAACGTATCTAAAACAGTTTTGCTTGACACAGATGAAAGGTTTCCGTGTCCAGCTTTAAGAATACTGAACCCGAAAATAAATATACATATTCCGAGCACCACGAAAGTGAGTATCTTACTTAGCTGCGACAATTTTTTCTGAAGCGGTGTCTGTTCATTTTGTGCCGAAGAAATTGCATCGGCAATCTTGCCGACTTCGGTGTCCATTCCCACTGCCGTTACAACAGCCTTTGCCCTTCCGTAAGCGATCGTACTTGAAGAATAAAGCATGTTGGTGCGGTCGCCAAGCGGAATTTCTCCGCTTTTTGAATCTATCTTGTCTTCACTTTTATTAACAGGAACAGATTCACCTGTTAATGCCGATTCTTCTGCTTTAAGGCTTGCCGATTCAATTATACGGGCGTCAGCGGGAACGGCGTCTCCCGCTTCAAGCAAAATTATATCTCCGACAACTAGCTCTTCGCTTTTAACGATCTTCATATTACCGTTTCGGAGAACCCTTGAAGTGGCCGCCGACATCTTTTTCAGTGCATCAATTGCCTTTTCAGCCTTACTTTCCTGCAGCACTCCGAGCACTGCATTAACAATTACAACAAATAGTATTATAAACACATCGGTAAAAGATTCTCCGCTGAGCATTGCTGTCACCGCAGACACTGCCGCAGCCGCAATAAGCACGATTATCATCGGGTCTGAAAGCTGTTTTAAAAATCTTAAAATTATACTTTCTTTTTTCCCTTCTGCAAGGCTGTTTTTTCCGTTTTCGGCCAGCCTTTTTTGAGCCTCGTCTTCTGAAAGTCCGCTTACGCTGCTTGAAAGCTGTTTTAAAACAGCCTCTTTATCCTCAATATAATGTTTCATAAAAAAACTCCTTATTATAAAAAAGACTTTTACAGCAACACGGAATATTGCTGTAAAAGTCTTGCTCTTTTAATAGATCCGTCCGAATTTTCAAAAAGAAAATCGTGATGACGAACGAACCGATGCAAAAACATTGCACGAGCTACTCCCTTTTATATCAGGACGGTGAAAATGACTCTAACCGACCTATTCCTTAGTTTGATAATACCAGTATTAAAAGATTTTGTCAATGCTTTTTGTGTTCTTTCAGTCAGCTTTTTCCTTATAATTCAATTTATTAGTTTATTGACTGTAAAAAAATTATATGATAATATTAAAATATATTGTATTTTTAAGGTGATTTATATGAAAGCAAGGTTCCTTTCTGTTTTCCTGTCCCTTATATTGACAGTATCAGCTTTATTGATTCCTGCTAACGCCTATTCCAATCGAGAAGAAATTAACACCACTGCCGGAAGTCTGCTTGAAGGAATATTCAATGGCAAATCATTTGAAGCCGAACAGCCCGATATGGATGGCATGGGCAGTAATTTCGGCATGCATTTCCCTGAATTTTTGTGGGTAGGAGATACTTTGTATTCTTATTATATACGCTGGGCAAACGGAAAATGCGGAATTGGACTTGCAACTTCTGACGACTGTATTCATTTTGAAGACAAAGGAATGATTATTTATCCAAGCGAAGAATATGATATGGGCATGTCAAGCTTTGCAGGTGCTTGGTATGACAACGGTGTGTTTTATCTAACATATGAATCACAACCGGAAGAAGGCAATGCCGACATCGCACTTGCAACCTCTACTGACGGTGAACATTTTGAAAAACAGGGCATCATTTTAAAACACCGCAAAGACTTAGGCTGGCAGAATTATAATATCGGCACGCCCGATCTTTATAAAATCGGAGATACATGGTATATGACATTTCACGGATACGGAAGTGCAAAAAAAGACTGTCAAATCGGACTTGCTTACGGTAAAGACCTCAAAAATCTTACAATGCTTGAATATCCTATCATCGAAACCTCCAATGATCCAAACGATCCCGACTGCGGAACCTGTGGACGAAGAGACGTTATTTATTATGACGGTTGGTATTACATGACATATGAAATCAGCACTGACGGTGGTGCAATCAATCGCAATTTGGGCGACGGCCTTGGTGTTCCTGGAAAATATTATTATGACTTCAGCGGATCTAATTGGGGACACTCATTTGCCCGCTCAAAGGATTTTATCCATTGGGAAAAAGCTCCGGCACTCCTTCATGAAACATATAAAGGCAACTATGCATTTGACGGTCCCGCATGGCTTGTTAAGGGTGATGAGGTTTACATTTATTATCGCAATATAAATATCAACACAAGTGCAGTCAGGCTTATGCCTTACGTATCGTCATCTGATAAAAATTCGGGCATTATTCTTAAATCCAAGGAAAATGTTAAGCTTTCGGTCAAGAGGATAATGTCAGGAGCCGACTTTAAGTCATTCGCTTTTGATAAATCCATACAAAAATATCGAATTTATGACATTTCAGCTTCAAAAAACGGAACTGAATTTAAACCTGACTACACTCCAACGCTTTCAATTCCTATCCCTGATAATTGGAAATACGATTTTCTAATAAAAGCATATTCTTTGACAGACGGTGAGAAGACCGAAATAACAAATGCACAAATCACCAATGAACGTTATATCGATTTCCCTGCGGACATTTCCGGAACATATGCTATTGTCTATGAAAGACTCCCCGCAGGAGATGTGAACGGCGATGGAGAAATAACACCCTCAGATGCTTTACTGGCACTAAAGATCTCTATTGGCTCATCAGGCTTCTCCGATCGGCAATGTTATTTTTCGGACGTTAACCGCGACAATTCAGTTTCAGCTAGTGATGCTCTGCTGATTTTGCAATACTCGGTAAAACTTATAGATTCTTTTCCCATTTCATTTTAAAAATTTGAATATAACCCTTCTGTTTCATTATAACTTATATACCGCAGCTCATTTTTAGCTGCGGTTTTTCATTTTTTATATATTACTGATTTTCTGAAATTTTATCACATATACATTTAAATATAGGAGCAGCGTCGGAACTTCCCGATGTTCCTCCGTCTACCAATATTGAAATTGAATATCCCTCAGCTTCAGTATTATAAAAGCCGGCAAACCATGCATTTTTTTTCGCAACACCTTGAGGATCTGTCCACCCGGTTTCAGCAGTGGCGGTTTTTCCCCCGGAATCTCCGGTTTTCGGCTTCCCTGCAACACCCGTACCTTCAGTCATTACAAGCCGCATCATATTTTTAAGCGTATCGGCGGTTTGGGTGCTGATGGCTCTGTATCCCGACGCAACCTTTTCATACTTTGTTTCACCGTTTTGATCAACAATTCCCGAAATCAGATAAGGCGGAAAGTAAACGCCTCCGTTTGCCACGGTATTTACAAGTTGAGATATTTGCAGTGGAGTAACCATTACTCCTCCCTGCCCTATTGAGAAATTGGCAAGTGCTGCCGGAACATTTCTTATTTCTTCAAGATTTCCAAGCCCTCCCGAACTTCCGGAAATTCCGTCACAAAGTACATTTTCGCTCGACAGTCCCAGTTTTTTTGCTGTTTGAAAAATCTTATCCGCTCCGACCTTTTGGGCAAGGTTTATGAAATATGTGTTGCATGATACCGAAAATGCTCCGGTCATATTAAGAACTCCATGCCCCTCCTTTTTATGACAGTGAAACTTGTTGCCGACTTCTACTAATCCTGTACAATCATATGAAAAATCAGTGGAAATCCCGTTTTCAACAGCAGCTGCGACCACACAAATTTTAAATATAGAACCCAAATTATACTCCGAAAGTGCTCGGTTTACAAATGGAGAATCCGGATTTTTGAGTGCTTCGTCCAGCTTATCCAAGGAAAAAGTAGGAGCACTTGCCATTGCCAAAATCTCTCCGCTGCCGGTTCGTGTAATTACCACTGCCCCCCTTTCAACCATTTTCAGTGCCTCCTCACATATGTTTTGGAGTTCAACGTCTAAGGTCGTAATTACCCCCTTCTCATATTGAGACATATCAATGCTTATATTCGGTTCAAGTCCTGCAAGAGCTGTTCCGGTTGCACCGCAGGCATAAACCGTTTTCGTCTCATGATCACATGACAAAAGAGAATTAAATACGCTTTGAAGACCGCATACCCCGTTTTGAAACGAATAATCAAGATATCCCACAAGCTGTGCCGCGGGTTGATATGACGGAGTTTTATTATAACATAAAAATGTTTTGCAGCCGGTCGCCGAAAAGCCTGACGGAACTTCGGTACAAATCGGTTTTCCTTTCCTAAGCTCTTCCACCAAAAGGTCAGCACGCGACTTAGAAAGTTGTTTATACAATTCTGAAATAACCGATGGAGTAGCAGTTAAAACAGCTCTGTAACTCTCTTCACCGTTTGAAATATGTTTCATATTACGATCATAAATCGTTCCTCTGGGAGTATCCACCGTCAGAGTATAACTACTTTGAATTTCCGCCGCTTCTGAAGAGTTATTTCCTAAAGCAAGATACGAAAGCCTCAAGGATGCCAACGTAAAAATCCCTATAAAAAAATACAGTATAAATCTAAGCTGCCGCTGCATTCTACTACCTCCGTTTCCTGTTTATTATTCCCCTGTTTGCGACTTTTTATTTCTAAACAATTGACAAATTCGACTGCAGCGGATATAATTATTTAAATTAGTGCACACTCATTTTCACAAATCAGAAAGAGGTTTTATTTTATGTGTGGAATAGTTGGATATATCGGAAGCAACAAAGTTGCTCCTATCCTTCTTGACGGGCTTTCAAAGCTCGAATATCGTGGATATGACTCCGCCGGAATCGCTTGCATGCAAGACGGCGAAATAACTATAAACAAAACTCAAGGACGCCTTGAAGTATTAAGCAATAAAATTAACGGAGGCAATGATATTACTGCCACCATAGGTATCGGACATACTCGCTGGGCCACTCACGGAAAGCCATCGGATGAAAACTCGCATCCCCATATGTCTGAAAATGGAATATTTGCTATTGTGCATAACGGCATAATCGAAAATTATGCAGAGCTTAAAACCAAGCTTATTTCCGAAGGCTTTTCATTCAAATCCGAAACCGATACCGAGGTCGTGGCAAATCTTCTCGAAAAAAATTATGACGGAAATTTTCTTGCTACCGTTAAGAAAACTGCTGATATGCTGCAGGGATCCTATGCTTTGGGTATTCTTTGCAAGGATTTCCCCGATGTTTTTGTGGCTGTCCGTCATGCTTCTCCTCTTATCGTAGGTCTCGGAAAAGGTGAGAATTTTATTGCATCGGATATTCCTGCAATTCTTAAATACACGCGAAATATTTATCGTCTTGATGATGACGATATAATCGAATTGTCAAAAGACGGAGTTAAAGTTTTCAACAGTGAACTTGAAGCTGTCGAAAAGCCGGTCGAGGAAATAACATGGGATGTTGCGGCAGCCGAAAAAGGCGGATACGATTTCTTCATGGAAAAAGAAATCCACGAAGAACCCACTGCTCTTCACGACACCATTTCTCCGCGTATAAGTGACGACAATAAGATCGTGCTTGACGGTGTTACTATCACAAAGCAGGAACTTGAAAAATGTAACAAAATTTATATAGTCGGCTGTGGTTCGGCATATCATGTCGGAATAGTCGGAAAATATATTATTGAAAAAATGGCCCGTATTCCTGTTGAGGTTGATCTTGCAAGTGAATTCCGTTACCGAGATCCGATAATTGATGAAAACACACTTATGATTATTATCAGCCAATCGGGCGAAACCGCTGATACGCTCGCCGCTCT
>CABUCT010000011.1 GCA_902490145.1 uncultured Oscillospiraceae bacterium | reverse complement strand
CCAGCAGGTCAGAGGTGCAGTTGTGCTTCCTAACGGAACCGGCAAAAAAGTTAGAGTCTGCGTTTTTGCAAAGGGCGACAACCTTAAGGCTGCTGAAGAAGCCGGAGCTGATATTTTCGGTTCTGAGGAACTCGCTGCAAAAATCCAGAACGAAGGCTTTATGGATTTCGACGTTGTCATTGCAACACCTGATATGATGGGTGTTGTCGGTCGTCTCGGTAAGGTTCTCGGACCTCGCGGTCTTATGCCTAACCCCAAGGCCGGTACTGTTACCCCGGATGTTGCAAAAGCAATCAACGAAGCCAAAGCAGGTAAAATCGAATATCGTCTTGATAAAACCAACATTATCCACTGCCCAATCGGCAAAGTATCATTTGGTAAAGAAAAGCTTCAGGAGAACTTTGACACACTTATGGGTGCAATTGTCAAGGCTCGTCCGGCAGCTGCAAAGGGTCAGTATGTTAAGTCTTGCGTTATCGCAACAACTATGGGTCCCGGAATTCGAATCAGCCCTGCAAAGTACAACTAATTAAACTGAGAAATCAGTCTTTCTGTCCGCTATTTTTATGGCGGACAGTTTTTTTATAAAAAGTCTTGACAACACTTTTCTATTGTGTTAAAATATTTTTGCTGTTCTAAAGACAGCAGGTGCTGGTATTTCAGCATAAAGGTCAAAACCGCCTGCCGAGGAAAAGTGTGATTCAAATTTTTATTTTGATATTTACGCCTTCTTCGCAATGCGGAGAAGGCTTTTTAAATATAACAGGAGGTGAAACTTTATGCCAAGTGAAGCTATTCTTGAGAAAAAGAAACAATTGGTCAGCGACCTCACCGACAAGTTGAAAAATGCTTGTGCAGGCGTCATTGTTGACTATAAGGGTATCACCGTTGAAGCAGACACTAAACTCCGTAAAGAGCTTCGTGAAGCCGGTGTTGATTATCATGTTGTAAAGAACACATATCTTCGTTTTGCTCTTGAAGGTGCCGGAATTGCCGGTCTTGATGATGTTCTTGAAGGTACAACAGCTATTGCTGTCAGCAATGATGATGAACTTGCCGCTGCAAAGGTTCTTTGTAAATTTGCCGAAGCTACTGATACTTTCAACGTTAAGGCAGGTTTCTCAAACGGTGAAGTACTCACTGCCGAAACCGTAACTGCACTGTCTAAAGTTCCTGCGAGAGAGACCCTTCTTGCAATGCTCGCCGGAGAACTCAGTCAGACCATTGCCGGACTTGCCCGTGCTATCAACGCAGTCGCCGAAAGCAAAGGCGAAGCTGCTCCTGCAGAGGCTTAATTTTGCGTCTGCATAAAAACATAAAATATTTGGAGGTAAATTAAAATGTCTGAAAAAATCACAAGCATTATTGATGCTGTTAAAGAACTTACTGTTCTTGAGCTTAATGAGCTCGTAAAAGCTATTGAGGAAGAATTCGGCGTATCTGCTGCTGCTCCTGTTGCAGTTGTTGGCGGTGCTGCTGCCGGTGGTGCTGCTGCCGCAGACGAGAAAACTGAGTTTGACGTTGTTCTTGCTGAGGTCGGTGCTGAGAAAATTAAGGTTATTAAAGCTGTTCGTGAGATCACCGGTCTCGGACTCGGCGAAGCAAAAGCTCTTGTTGACGGTGCTCCCAAGACCATCAAAGAAGCTGTTTCCAAGGACGATGCTGAAGAAATGAAGAAAAAGCTCGAAGAAGTCGGAGCTAAAGTTGAACTTAAATAAGTTTTATTTGTTTCAAATTTTAAATCCTGACGGCATATGCCGTCAGGATTTTTTATTTCTTATGTAAATATTTTTCTCTAGTTGCCATTCCGCCTCTTATATGCCTTTGTGCTTTATTTATATTCAACACTTCTTTGACTTCTCCATATAATTGCGGATCAATGGATTTCAAGCGTTGTGACACGTCCTTATGCACTGTCGATTTGGAAATACCGAAGTTTTTGGCTGTATCCCTGACTGTGGCCTTATTCTCCACTATGTATTCACCAAGTATAACGGTGCGTTTATCAACCGTTCCCCTCACAAAAATTCCCTCCCGTAATAGTTCTTCATAAAACTATATGCGAAAGGGAATATAAAAATTCTTTATTAAATCTTTATTAGTATTTTTCCTTTGTTTCTGAAATTTTTTGATCACACACATCAAGAGCGGCATTCATTTTTTCCATAGTTAACATTATGGATGATTTTACCTCTTCAATGCTTTCAGAATATCGTCTTAAAATTTCGTCTTGCTCCTGCTTCTGTTTTACAATTTCTGCCGACTGTTCAAATGCCTGGCGATCAGCTTCCTCTTTGATTGAACGGGCATATTTTTCAGCCTCGAACATAACACTTGCTACATTTTCCCGACTTTCTTTCAAATCGTCGATTTCTTTTTCAAGCGAGTTGATTTTGTCTTTTAATGACTTGATCGTTTCGGCATATTCCCTGTCTTTTGAAGCCAGTTGTTCATCAATGTTTTTGGAAATACCTTCAATATAATCACAAACCTGTGATTTTGAATATCCGAACAAACTTGTTTTAAAGCCATTCACAAGCCTTCCCCCTCTTGACAATAATATATCGACATGTAACAATCGCACAAATAATTATTTTTGGTTATTATATCATGTTCACAATTATTTGTCAATTAACCGTCAATGTTATTGAAATATCATAATAATAATGATATACTATTAAAATATGAAAGATTGGGGCGTCGTTTATGAATATAAAATATTATTTTCGCGTGCTTGGCGGAGCCAGCTTTAAAAAGCTTTTGAATGTTGTAGATCGTGCTCATGAGAAATCCGGAAAAAATAAGGTTTGGCTGTTTTTTGATATACTTCTGAGTATTCCGATTTGCAAGGCAGGATATTATGATTATCTGATATTCGGATTTTATAATATGACTTTCAAACAAAGAAAAACATTTGTCACCCGCATAAAAAACAAAAAACTTATCATGATGATGAATAATCAAGAGCATTCTCACCTTTTCGAAAATAAAAATGAATTCGACGAACTGTTCAAAGATTTTCTTCACCGTGATTTCAGGGATCTCGCAAAAATTGATTTTTCAGAGTTCTCTCGATTTATGCAAGACAAAGAAGCTATTTTCTGCAAGCCTTACAGCGGCGAAAGCGGAAAGGGTATTGAGCGTCTTTGCAAAAGCGATTTTAACAGCCTTGAAGATATGTTTAAATATCTTAAAAAAGGTAATTTCGGCGTTATCGAACAACAAATTGTTCAGCATGAAGATCTTTCAAAAATTTATCCGAATGCTGTAAACTGCTATCGTATCGTCACGATCGTGGTTGACGGAAAACCCCACTTTGTATATGCAACCGCAAAATTCGGCGGCGGCGGAAAATATGTTGACAATCTTGAAAACGGCGGTATCTGCTGTCCTATCGATCCAAAAACCTCTACTATTGCAGGGTGTGCTCACACTTCTAAGCTTGTGAACTATGATGTACATCCCGACACGGGCGTAAAACTTATGGGATATAAACTTCCGTATGTTAAGGAATCTATAGATCTTTGTCTTAAAGCTGCTCTCGTTGTGGACGACGTTAGATATGTCGGTTGGGATGTTTATGTTTCTCCGGACGGCCCCGGAATCATTGAAGGGAATGACTATCCTGGATATGACTTTTGGCAGCTTCCCGAGCATACTCCTGACAAAACCGGTCTTTGGCCATTTTATAAATCACTTGTAAAGGGTCTTTAATATGAAAAAAATTGAAAGCTTCACGGTCGATCACACAAAACTTCTTCCCGGACTTTATGTTTCAAGAAAAGACCGCATGAATGGAATTTGTACCACCACTTTTGACATTCGCATAACTTTTCCTAACAAAGAACCTTCTATGGACGGTGCCGCAATGCACACTCTGGAACATTTAGGTGCAACATACCTCAGGAATTCATCAAGAAGCCATGAAATTATTTATTTCGGACCCATGGGGTGCAAAACCGGATTTTATCTTGTAATGTTCGGAGAACTTGAATCACTTGATGTTTTATCTCTTGTCAAAGAAACATTTGAATTTGCCGCAAACTTTGAAGGAGAGCTTCCCGGAGCTTCTGAAATCGAATGTGGAAATTATTTATATCACAATCTTCCGATGGCAAAACTTTATGCATCAAAATATTTAAAAGAACTTGATGAATACAAATCATTCAAGTATTAATACTTAAAATAAAGCAGTTTTGAGCACAATGTCTCAAAACTGCTTTATTTGTTTCTGATAGATCTATTCTCAGACGACTATCAAACTGTTTGTTTAAGGATTTTATTGTGAGATAATCATTTAACAGTTAGTCACTTTAAAATAAAAAATGAACAAGCAAATTTCGTGAGTGATCGTTAAATTTTTTATTGTCTGTGCCACTTAATACCCTGTGGGGTATCTTCGATTACAATACCCATACTTTTAAGCTGATCACGAATTTTATCAGCCGTGGCAAAATCCTTTGCCTTTCTGGCGACGTTGCGTTGTTCAATAAGTGATTCGACCTGATCATCAAGAATTTCTTCCTCTTTTTCGGTATAAACCAGTCCAAGAACCCCTGCAAGCTCTTCAAAACGTTCCTTTGAAATATCACAAAGTGATTTTGACGGATTATCTCTGAGAGCAGTATTTATATCACGTACGAGCTCAAAAAGGGCGGCAATCCCGTCTGCAGTATTAAGATCGTCATCCATTGCATCAATAAACTGCTGTCTGCGGTTGTCATAGGCATCTATAAACTTTTTTTCACCGTCTTTAAGGTCAATATCAACAGCATTTTTAGCAGCAAAATCAATTCCGTCACGACAGGTGTAAAGACGCTCCAAGGCCCTTACATTTTGCTCGATAATTTCAACATTATAGTTTATAGGACTTCTGTAATGAGAAGAGATCATAAGATATCTGATCGGCTCATAGCCGTATTTTTCTGCCACATCACGCACAGTGAAGAAGTTCCCCAAGGACTTTGACATCTTGCGATTATCCACATTTATATAACCGTTATGCATCCAATAACGAGCAAATTCACATCCGTTTGCACATTCAGACTGAGCAATTTCATTTTCATGATGAGGGAAGATCAAATCTTGCCCTCCGCAGTGAATGTCAATACTCTTTCCAAGATATCTTCTGGACATTGCAGAGCACTCTATATGCCAACCGGGACGACCTTTGCCCCATGGAGACTCCCAATAAGGTTCACCCTCTTTTGCAGCTTTCCAAAGGGTGAAATCCATCGGACTTTCTTTCTGATCAGTAAGATTCACACGTTCACTGGCACCTTCTTTGAGTTCTTCAAGCGGCTGATGCGAAAGTTTTCCGTATTCTTTAAACTTCTCAGCACGAAAATAGACATCTCCGGCACTTGCATAAGCAAATCCCTTTTCTTCCAAAGCCGAAATAATGTTGATGATCTCATCAATATTCTCGGTGGCACGGGGATGAACAGATGCCTCGCGAACATTGAGTCCTTTCGTGTCGATCCAGAATTCTTCTATATATCTCTCGGCAACTTCTTTAACTGTTATACCTTCTTCATTTGCTTTTTTTATCAGCTTATCATCAATATCGGTGAAGTTCTGGACAAAGTTTACCTTATATCCTCTCCACTCAAGATATCTTCGAAGCACATCAAATACACAAAGAGGTCTTGCGTTACCTATATGAATAAAGTTATACACCGTCGGTCCGCAAGCGTAAATCTTTACTTCCCCTTCTTTCAGCGGAACAAACTCCTGCTTTTCTCTTGTAAGGGTATTAAATATCTTCATTATGCCTTTTCCTTCCTGCATAAAATTATAGACTTTTCAAAATGCTGTTCAGTTCTTCCACTGTCTCAGCAATAAAATCAGCATTACCTTCAAGCTCTTTTTCAGCGGCATATCCGTATTTTACGCCCACTGTAACCATTTGATTGATCTTTCCCGCCTCAACGTCAAATATACGGTCACCAACCATCACACAGGTTTTTGGATCTATATTAAAATCATTTATAAGAGCTTTTATGGTATCCTTTTTTGAACAGTTAAGCTCGGACAACTCAATTCCGTAAACTGCCGTGAAATATTTATCAAGCTTGAAATGCTCAACAATTTTCTTTGAAAACACCGTGGGCTTCCCGGTAGCAATAAAAAGTCGTTTGCCACTGTTTTTAAGCTCCTTTAGTAAATCTTCTATTCCGGTATAAACCTCATTTTCAAAAATACCTTTCGGAGCAAAATATTCACGGTACTTTTCAACTGCACACTTTGCCTGATGTTCATTAAAATTAAACTTTTCAATAAATGTTCCGCCGAGCGGCGGGCCGATAAAATAACTGAGTTCACGGTGATCGGCAACTTCAATTCCAAAGCTTTTAAGCGAATATTGAACCGACTTTGTAATTCCTTCAAGCGGGTCTGTCAGCGTCCCGTCCAAATCGAAAATCACGTCCGTGAGCATTTATTCGTTCTCCTCTGAATCTGAATCATTATTAATAGCTTTTTCTCCCTTTACTTTAAGGAGTTCATTCTCAAGCTTGTATATCTTTGATTCAAGCATACATATTTTCTGAGAAACAGGATCGGGTACATGGACCTGATCCAGTGAATCCTCGATTTTCATTCCACCAAGCTTTACAACCCTTGCGGGTACGCCTACGGCAGTACTGTCGGCAGGTATTTCATTAAGCACAACCGCACCCGCAGCAATACGGGCATTATCTCCAACCTTGAAGGGACCGAGAACCTTTGCCCCCGATCCTATCATCACGCCGTTTCCAATAGTGGGATGACGTTTGCCGGTGTGCTTTCCGGTTCCGCCAAGAGTTACTCCCTGATAGATAGTAACGTCGTCGCCGATTATGGTCGTTTCACCGATTACAACTCCTGTGCCGTGGTCAATAAAAAGTCTTCTTCCTATTGTGGCGGCAGGATGTATTTCTATTCCCGTCTTTCTTACTGCCCTCTGGGAAACAAGCCTCGCCATAAACTTCATGTTATGACGATAATACCAGTTAGCACGTCGATGCATTCTTACGGCCTTGAGACCCGGATAAAGAAACAAAATTTCTATTGCCGAACGAGCGGCAGGATCGCGGCTTTTTATTGTATTTATATCCTCTTTAAGTCTGTCAAACATAATTTCACCTTAGAATTATTTTTTCGGATCAACAAAAGATTTGTTTTTCACAATATAGTTTATTCCAGAAATCACGGTGAGTACCGCCGAACCCCACAAAACCACATTATAAAATATCCTGAACGGCGTATTAAGCAACGTGAAGTCCGGACAATATCTTGCAAATAAATCAATGACACCTTCAAGTATAAGCACTGCAATTATTCCTATCATCTGACAAACAGTTTTAGCCTTTCCCCAGATATCGGCGGCTACAACCTTTCCTGAAGCCGCTGCGATCATTCTTACCGAGCTTACGGTAAACTCACGGATCAGCACAATAAGTGTTACCCACACGACACCGTAAACTATGTTTAATTTGATAAACCCGAGAAATGCCGCTGTCGTTAGCATTTTATCGGCAATCGGATCCAAAAACTTTCCGAAATCAGTGATAAGTCCACGCTTTCTTGCAATTTTTCCGTCAAACAAATCAGTAATGGAAGCAACCGCAAAAATCGCTAGCGACACAAAAAAGTGATATTGAAAATCCCACAAAAGAGTGAGCATAAATATAGGCACAAGTATTATTCTGAGAATAGTAAGTTTATTTGGCAGGTTCAATCCCGATCATTCCTTTCAAGCCATCTCTCCCAAGAGATCCATTTCCAAAGTATCAATGATTTTAACATTAACAAATTCGCCGGACTTTAGTTTTTTATCAGAAGTAAAAAACACCTTGCAGTCAATGTCAGGTGCGTCGGCATAACTTCTTCCGTAAAAGTGCTTGATATATGTATCATAACCCTCTACCAGTACCTCTAATTCTTTTCCTATCATGCCTTGTGAAATATCAGATGCGATGAATGACTGCTGTTCCATAATTATATCTGTGCGTTCGGATTTCACATCTTCAGGAATTTGATTTTCAAACTCAGCTGCAGGAGTATCTTCTTCAGCAGAATAAGCAAAACATCCGAGTCTCTCAAAACGTGTCTCTTTTACAAATTCACTGAGTTCCCTAAAGGCTTCTTCGGTTTCTCCGGGGAATCCGCAAATTAGTGAAGTCCGAAGTATAATTCCAGGCATTTTCGCTCTTAATTTTGCGATTGTATCGACAATGGTACGATGATTTCCTGCACGATTCATTTTTTTAAGAAGTTCATCATTACAGTGTTGTATCGGTATATCGAGATATTTAACGATTTTTTCCTGATTGGCCATCACATCTATAAGCTCGTCGGTGACCCGCTCAGGATATGCATAAAGAATTCGAATCCAATGAAGCTTTTCGATTTTGCAAAGCTCTTTAAGAAGTTGCGGCAATTCGCACTTTCCGTAAATATCCTCACCGTATCTGGTTGTATCTTGTGCCACTACAATAAGCTCTTTAACCCCATTTCCTGCAAGATTTTTTGCTTCTTCCACAATCGATTCGATTGTACGGCTACGCATTTTTCCCCTTATAAGCGGAATCGCACAATATGAACATCGGTTATTACAACCCTCGGCAATTTTAAGATATGCATAATACGGCTCATTAATTATGACTCTTTTACCTTCAAGCGGGAGTGCTTCCTTCTCGCCAAAATAACCTTCATGGTTGCCCTCAAGTGTTTTTTCAACTATATCGGCTATATCCGCATTTCGACCGATACTTACTACCGCATCGATTTCCGGAATTTGCTCCATAAGCTCCTCACGATATCTTTCAGCAAGACATCCCGTGGCTATAAGAGCTTTAAGCTTTCCGGATTTTTTAAGATTGGCAATCTCAAGAATAGTATCAATGCCCTCCTGCTTTGCAGACTCGATAAATCCGCAGGTATTTACAATTATAACATCCGCTTCATCCTCATAAGGCGTAATTTCGAAATTTTCGGATTTAAGCTTGCTTAGCATTATCTCGCCATCCACCTGATTCTTCGGACATCCGAGGGATGCAAAACCAATTTTAATCATTGAATATACTCCTATTGTCTTAATTCATCTATCGCAGAACGAATATCACCATAACTATATCCCATTCTGGAAAGTCCGGCATACATCCTTGCCAGATTCTTTTCATCTTCGGGAATCGAACGATACTTTTTCTTTATAACGGCAATAATACTTTCTTTAACATCCTCAGGGTCGTAATCTTCAAGCACATCGTCAACAATATCACGGGAAATACCGCGTTTTTCAAGTTCAAGACGTACTCTTCTTTCTCCAAAGCCCTTTCGTTCAAAGAGCTCCTCAGCAAAGTCCTCGGCAAATTTAAAATCGTCAATAAGTCCCAGTTCCTCTACTCTCTCGATTGCATGTTCGCAAACCTCATCAGGAAAAACCGAACGCAACTTTGTGAATAATTCCTTTCGAGAATGAGCACGGTATTCAAGCAAATAAAGTGCCTTTTCATAAGCCCTATTTCGCTGGGATGCAAGTGTAAGCTCGTGAAGCTGTTCATCATCGATAGAATCCCCCACATTGTAACCCGAAAGTAAAAGGGTTTCGGTATCAATAAGGGTTGGTTCACCGTCTAAAAACAGTGCTGAAAATCTGTGACGGCGAGATTTTATATCGGTAATACGCATATCAGTCGACCGTTACGTCGATATTGACTTTCGATGCCGGTTCCTTCGGTGTCTCGGCCGGAGCTTCAGCAGCATCAGATGCAGTTTCTTTCACAGCACCCTTTTTCACCTTACCGGCCTTTTTCAGCAAAACTTCTGCCGGAGTATTACGAATCTGTTCCTCGATTTCAGCAGCAATATCGGGATGCTCCTGAAGATATTTTTTAACGTTTTCGCGGCCTTGGGCGATTCTCTCGTCTTTATATGAGAACCATGCTCCGCTTTTGTGAATGATATCGGCCTTTACACCCAACTCCACAAGCTCGCTTTCACGGGAAATTCCTTCACCGTACATAATATCAAATTCTGCCTCTTTAAACGGAGGTGCGACCTTGTTTTTAACAACCTTTGCACGTGTATGTGAACCAACCATTTCGGTTCCGTTTTTAAGAGTCTCGGCTCTTCGGATATCAATACGAACCGATGCATAATATTTAAGTGCTTTACCTCCGGTGGTGGTTTCGGGACTTCCGAACATAACACCGATTTTATCACGAAGCTGATTGATAAAAATTACGATACAGTTTGTGCGGGATATCGCACCGTTAAGCTTACGGAGAGCCTGAGACATAAGCCTTGCCTGGAGTCCCATATGGCTGTCTCCCATATTGCCTTCAATTTCTGCTTTCGGTACAAGAGCTGCAACCGAGTCCACAACCACAACGTCTACAGCACCAGAACGAACAAGTGCTTCGGCTATTTCAAGGGCATCCTCACCTGCATCAGGCTGTGACACCAGCAGCGAATCAATATCAATTCCAAGTGCATTTGCATAAACAGGATCAAGGGCATGCTCAACATCAATAAAAGCAGCGGTCCCGCCGTTTTTCTGTGCTTCGGCAACCACATGAAGGGCAATGGTGGTTTTACCCGAAGATTCCGGTCCATAAATCTCAACTATTCTTCCCTTTGGAAGACCGCCTATTCCCAAGGCAAGATCCAAAGAAATCGATCCGGTGGAAATGGACTCAACATTCATTGCGGTATTCTGTCCGAGACGCATTACCGCTCCCTTTCCAAAATCCTTTTCAATCTGAGTAAGTACGGTTTCAAGAGCCTTCTGACGATCATTACTTTTCTTTTCATTTGTTTTATCTGCCATTTTCACTCTTCCTTTCAGAATTTATATAGTTCGTTCCGATTACTACACGGTTGTTGCCGCAAAGATCGGAAACACAATTTACATTTTTAAAATATTGAGAAAATATCCCTGATACTTCTTCCTTTTGATCATATCCTATCTCAACCATAAGACTTCCGTCAGGTTTAAGATTATTTAACCATAACTTGCAAATTGCTCGATAAAAAACAAGTCCGTCCTGTCCCCCGTCCAAAGCTTTTTTCGGCTCATTCTTTACCTCAGCACAAAGAGTATCTATCTCCTCGGTTTTTATATAAGGAGGATTTGAAACAATCAAGTCATATTGACAAAAATCTCTTCCTCCCAAAAGCACATCCGCCTTTATCGGCTTTATATTGCTTACATTATTAAGCTTTATGTTTTCCTTAAGATAACCGTAGGCACTATCCGACAACTCAACAGCGGTAACACTGCTGTCATGTCGTTCACTTGCAATTGCAACAGCTATACATCCGCTTCCCGAACAAAGATCAATCACATCAGGATTTTTTTTATTTTTCAAAAACTCAAGTCCGCAATCCACTAAAATTTCAGTATCGGCTCGCGGGATGAGGACTCCCTTGCCCACTTTAAATGGCAAAGAATAAAACTCCCAGCTTCCAAGAATATATTGAAGCGGCTCTCCTGACAAACGCCGGTTTATAAGCATATTAAAAGTCTTTGCTTCTTCAAGGCTTAATTCCCGCTCTTTTTGCATAAAGATCTGCGTCCGATTTAAATCAAGAGCATACATCAAAAGTGTTTCTGACTCAAATTTCGGGCTTTCGCTTATTTTTTCAAGCTTTATACAACCGCTTTTCAATGCGTCATTAAGCGTTATTTGCCCCATACATCGTCCTCAGGATTTTCGGGGATTACCTCTGTTAAAGCCGCGATTGCAACTTCTATCATATCGTCCTCAGGTTCTTTTGTTGTGAGTCTTTGAACCCACATTCCGGGAGTCGAAAGAATCCTTGTAAGTAAATTATTATGTTTTCCGCACATACGAATAATCTCGTATCCAAATCCCATGATCAGCGGCAGCATAAGAATTTTCACAATAATCCAAAGCCATGTAATGTTCTTTAATGCAGGAAAAATCATAAGCACGATGCTCGAAAGTATTATGCTTATAAGCAGAATAAGCACCAAAAACGAAGTTCCGCAGCGAGGATGAAAGCGGCTTTGTTTTCGAACATTTTCCACGGTCAGTTCTTCTCCCGCTTCATAGCAAAAAATTGATTTATGTTCTGCACCGTGATATTGATAAGTACGTTTTATATCTTTCATAAGAGCGGTAAGAGCAATATAACACAAGAAAATTATTATTTTAATAACTCCCTCAAAAAGGCCCTTATAAAAGGAAAGATTTCCGCCGCCCTCCACTGCTTTTATGGGGAAGGTCAGTGCCGCCCCGGGGGTTACCAGAGTATTCACAAAGTTAAAAAGTACGGTAGGAAGCCACATAAATAAAACAAGTGCCAATCCCACTCCGAGAATACTTGCTACCGTTCCGATAACTGCCATCATTTTTTCCCCGAATATTTTATATATAAAGCTGTCTTTAACTTCTTCATCATCGTCGTCAAGTCCCAGCTTCTCGGCAGATTTCATGAGTGCTTTATATCCGTAAATTAATGATTCAACCATATTTACCGACCCTCTGATAATAGGCCAGCCCAAAAATTTTATTCTGTCACGCACATGAGTCTCATGCAAATCCTCAATATCTATGCTTTTATCAGGCATGCGGGTTGCCATCACAGTGCGGTGAGGACCTTTCATCATTATACCTTCAAGCAACGCCTGGCCTCCGATTGAAGTCATCTTACAAGATTTAGTTTTTTTACTCATATAATTTTGTCCTTTCAGAAAGACCGATGATCTTTTTATATAATTCTTCAGGCAATTTATAATCTCAAATCTGCTGAAAATAAACATGTTCCAGCCTTTAAATATGCTTCAGAACATTTAAAGAAAGTTTATCCCTTTAATCAGAGTTTTTAATCCTTCCAAAGTTATTGCTTATCGGATGTGTTTAACTCATTTTCCGAATTTGAAAGTGGTAACATTATAGAAACAGTGGTTCCCACGTGTTCGGTGCTCGAGATTTCAAGCATTCCGCCATGATTTTTAACTATTTCCTCGGCAACGGCAAGTCCGATTCCCGAACCCCTGACAGTTTCCTCAACCTTATAGAACTTTTGTTTTACTTTATTAAGGTCCTTTTCAGGTATTCCGCATCCGTTATCACTTATCATAATCAAAACATATTCTGTTTCAAGCTCACAGCCAACGACTATATGCCCCCCGGAGGGAGTATACTTAATTGCATTTCCAATAATATTAACGAACACCTGTTGAAGTCGTGCGGCGTCTGCAACAATCGGAGGAATGTCATTTGAATCAATATAATCAAGTGTGATTCCGTTTTTCTTCGCTGTGTCGGTCAGTGTAAGTACCGCCTCGGATAATTCTGCCACCACATCGCATGGCTGCATATTATATTTAAGATTTCCGCTTTGAACTCTGGAAAAATCAAGCAAATCCTCAACAATAACCGAAAGCCGCTCAGCTTCGCTTATCATTACCGAAATTCCTTTTTTTGTAAGTTCGGGATCATCTGCTGACGACAGTACTGTCTCGCCCCAACCCTTTATAGCTGTAAGCGGCGTCCTTAACTCATGGGAAACCGATGAAATAAACTCATTTTTCATTTTTTCGGTTGAAGCAAGTTCTCCCGCCATTTCGTTAATGGTTTCACAAAGTTTATCGATTTCATCGTCACTTTCACCCACTTCTATACGGGATTCAAAATCACCCGCTGCAATCTGCCGTGCGGTCTGACTGAGCTTTCCGATGGGTATTACAATGGATTTTATGAAATACGTCCCCGAAAACAACGTAAGTAAAAACATTGCAAGTCCAAATATTATACCAATAGCAAGTATGAACCAATATTGCCGATTTGTTGCCGTGAGTGAAACAATTATCCTTATTCCACCCAAAACAATGTTCTGGCTTTGCGGAGAATACACCAAAGTAGACACTGCCATGACTGATTCCCCGGTTGAGAGCTTTCCTTTCCATGTTGTGGTTCCGTTTTGATATGTCATGGAGTTTTTATATTCATCCTCTGACCCCGGCATAAAGCCGCTGGTTGACATAATGACTTTTCCACTTCTGTCAAGAACCTGCACTTCCATGTTTTCACGCTGAGAAAAATCCTCTATGTATTGTTTTGATCCCGCTTCAAAATCGGAATATGATCCGGCAGAATAATTTGAAAACGAAGTTGCCACTGTGTGCAGCTGATCGTTAATATACTGTTCAACGGTGGAATAATAATATTTATGTATAACATAGGCAAAGAGCAGCTCGAGTACAAGGATAATAGCAAAAATAACACTGACAACATTTATGAACCAACGCTTTGTAAGCCCTTGAAACTTAAATCTTCCTGCTTTTACCCTCATGCCGCTATGCTCCTTTCCAATAATATATTTTCAAAAATTCAAATCAACTTATCCATTTATATCCTTTTCCCCAAACCGTAATAATATGTTTGGGTTCGGATGGAACCTCTTCAATTTTCATTCTTAATCGGCGAATATTTACATCCACAATTTTTTCTTCCCCGTAATATTCTTCTCCCCAAACACGATTAAGTATTTTAGTTCTGTCAATCGGTTGTCCGTAATTCGCAAAGAAATATTCCATTATCTGAAACTCAACTTGTGTCAATTCGATAGTTCTTCCGTTAACTTCAAGACATCTTTTTCTAAGATTAAGGGTGTAATCCCCGTGTGATATAGTTTCTCTTATTGCTTCAGGCTTTGAGGCATTTACGCCAATACGGCGGCACAGAGAATTTACCCTTGCAACAAGTTCTGACGGACTAAATGGTTTTGTTACATAATCGTCTGCTCCGTTTGACAGTCCGTCTATCTTATCGGCTTCCTGAGTTCGTGCGGTAAGCATTATAATCCCCAGCGTATCACTTGATTTTCTAAGCTCACGGCAAACCGCAAAACCGTCTATTCCGGGAAGCATCAGATCAAGTATGGCCACTTCAAAATTACCGTTTTCCTCTGCAAAAATTCTAAGTGCAGCTTCGCCGGTCTCGGCTTCACGCACATCATAACCCGCCTTTTGAAGATTTATTACTACAAATTCACGAATGGCAGCTTCGTCTTCGCAAACAAGGATTCGTTTCATTTTATTTCTCCTTACAAATCAATCTATAATATACTTAAAACTCTGCGATATTTTTTTAGGATCAAGATCAAAATCCGAAGCTTCTCCCATTTTTACTGCAAAAACTTTTTCAGTAGTTTCGGAAATTTTAGTGTATCCCTCAGGCGGAGACTTCTTAAAAACATTGCTGTCAACAGCAGCAATTCTGAAAATCTCGTCTCCTGCTGCTTCTCCGGCTTTATCCCACTTGCAAAAAATTGCCGTACCTTCATTGCTGTCGTAAATGACAGTTATTTTTTTGGCCAGTTCATTATCAAGAACCAAATAATATCCCTGTGCCTTACAATACCATGCCGTAAGCACTGTGTCGTATTCCTCTGTGTCAAAATATTTCCAAAAAGTAATATATTGTTTTTCCGAAGGATCTCCGTTTTCATATCCGTTCATCGAATACATAAACGGAATTTCAATGAACCCATCACCATTTATATCTCGGCTTTTGAGTGCCACTCTACGCAAGGTTTTTCGATTTTCTCGGGTATTCGGATCGGCAAATGGATTATAAAGAACACCGTCTTTCATATATATAAGCTCTGTTATCATGGTGTCCGACGATTTGTAAGCATCAAGATATATTGCAGTTTCTCCGGTTTTAAGTTTTGAAGACGACATTCCTGCATATGATGAAATATTTCCGTCAAGCACAAGATGTGATTGCAAAATAAACTCATTGTCTTTAAATTCATAAAATGTCGCAGAAGCTTTTTTAGTTTCAGTATTCAGAAGAGATACAGCAATTTCTTGCTTGCCATTATTGTCTATATCGCACACTGTAAATGCACTGTATGTTTCTCCTGCCCTCTGAACCAATGCTTTATTCTCCATCTTATAAACACAAAGCTGGTTATCTTTTTTGGTATGAACCTGCCATCCTGCAACAACTTCTTCACATCCGTCTGCATCAAGATCTGCAAAAGAAATCTGTAAAAGCTCGTTGCCCATAAGATCAATATCCTGAACCGACTTCCACTTTCCGTCATCCTGGCACAAAACATTTATGTGTGTTCCTACACTGTCGGTCTTTTTCTTATAAAACGCCAAAATTTCGATTCCTCCGCAGTTGTCCAGATCTTTTGTGCAAAAAGCTGTACGCACTCCGTCTACCAGCGGATATTTTAAATTTATATCACTTCCGACCGACTGCTCCAAAGCGTCCTGAACACCTGCATAGAACCCCGTAGCTCCCGGAGCTTTTATGGTATCTCTCGGAGCAAAAATTTGTATTCCACAGCCCGAAAGCAGGGATACAGTTACAATAAGCGTTATAACTTTTAAAAATTTATTCATGTTTTTATCCCCCTCCTTCGGATTTAACAAAACATTTTATTCTTTTATTTGAATAGGTTCGATCGCAGTGGCGAGACCGGTGGATCTGTCCGCAGTTACTACACATCCGCATAATATTGATGAACCGTCAGCAGTAAAAAATCTTACAGGCAATTTATCCTTCATCATTTCAAGAGTCAATTCCGATTTTACCCCAAGCACTGAATTTTCAGGTCCCGTCATTCCAAGATCGGTTATATATGCTGTTCCGCCGGGCAAAATCTGTGCATCGGCAGTCTGAATATGGGTGTGAGTTCCGCAAAATGCAGTAACCTTTCCGTCAAGGAAATATCCCATGGACTTTTTTTCTCCGGTTGCTTCTGCATGAAAATCCACTATTATAATTTTGCAGTTATCATCCTTTGCCTTTTCAACCAGCCTTTCAGCCTCTTTAAACGGAGAATCCAAAATCGGATTCATATATACCTGACCCATAATGCTTATAACTGCCACCTTAAACGAGCCTTTATCAACAATACACATTCCACCGCCGTAAGCCGTGGAAGGGAAATTGGCGGGACGAAGCAAAAATGGATTTTCATCAAGACTTTCATATATTTCCCTGCGTCGAAAAGTGTGATTTCCTCCGGTGATAACATCTGCACCACTGGCAAAAATATGGTCGGCAGAAAACGGTGTGATTCCGTTCCCTTCAGCAGAATTTTCACCGTTTACAACCGTTATGTCTGCATTATATTGTTTTTTTAGTGACGGAAGCTTTTTTCTTAAAAACTCGCAGCCGTTCTTTCCGACTACATCCCCTATTACGAGGATTTTCACTTTTGTCAGTCTCCTCTCAAAACAGCTAATCTATTTATATATAATTCTCAACATTATCAAAACAAGTATAAT
>CABUCT010000010.1 GCA_902490145.1 uncultured Oscillospiraceae bacterium | reverse complement strand
AAGTATTTTTATGTTAAATGAATAAATTATACTTTTATTTTTTCTAAATATGTGATATACTGGTATATAAAGGCGAAATTTTTGTATAAAATATCGTCGGCTAAAACAAATTATTTTATTAGGAGAAGAGTTATATGTCGAAATATTGTTTGGCAGTTGACATTGGAGCAAGCAGCGGCCGCCTTATTCTCGGACACATTGAAAACGGGCATATGTTAACCGAAGAAGTTCATCGCTTTAAAAACGGTCTTTCTGAAAATGGCGGTTACTTCTGCTGGGATACTGATCACCTTTTTAATGAAATTATTATCGGCATGAAAAAGTGTAAAGAAATTGGTAAAATCCCTGTAAGTATCGGCATTGATACCTGGGCTGTTGACTTTGCACTGATTAACAAAAACGGAAAACTTATCGGAAAAACCGTGGGTTATCGTGACAGCCGCACTAATGGTATGGACAAAGAAGTTCAGAAATATCTTTCGGAAGAAGAACTTTATGCACGCACCGGAATCCAAAAGCAGCTTTTTAACACTATATATCAGCTTGTGGCTCTTAAAATTCAAGAGCCTGAACAACTTAATGAGGCCGAAAGCCTTCTTATGATTCCCGATTATCTGAATTTCCGTCTTTGCGGTGTAAAATGCACCGAATATACAAATGCTACCACCACACAGCTAGTAGATCCCAAAACTAAAAACTGGGATTTTGATCTTATTAAAAAGCTTGGCATTCCCGAAAAGATTTTCTGTGAAATCAAAACACCTGCAACAATTCTCGGAAATCTGCTTCCGGAAATCGCAAATGAGGTCGGATTTGACTGTCAAGTCATTCTCCCTGCTACTCATGATACAGGATCAGCTGTTCTTGCCATTCCCTCTAATCGCGAGGACGCACTTTACATAAGCTCTGGTACATGGTCTCTTATGGGGATTGAACGTATGGAAGCAGATTGTTCTGAAGAAAGCCGTAAAGCCAACTTTACAAACGAAGGTGGTTGGCTCTATCGTTTCAGATACCTTAAAAATATTATGGGGCTTTGGATGATACAATCTGTAAAAAAAGAATATGATGATAAGTATTCATTTGACGATCTGTGTGAAGCAGCTGAAAAATCAAAAGTAAAATCGATTGTTGACTGCAACGATTCCAGATTCTTAAAACCAGACAGTATGATTGAAGCTGTTAAATCGGCTTGTGCAGACTCAAAGCAGGAAATTCCTCAAACCCATGGGGATATTGCGGCAGTTATTTACAACAGCTTAGCAAAGTGTTATTCTGAAACTGCAAAAGAGCTTGAAAATATCACCGGACGAAAATTCTCCTCAATCAACATTGTTGGTGGAGGTTCAGGAGATCCTTATCTTAACAAGCTTACTGCAAAATATTCAAATCGCGAAGTTCTTGCCGGGCCCAAAGAGGCAACTGCAATAGGAAATCTAATTGTTCAGTTCACGGCAAACGGGGATTTTGACGGACTCAAATCTGCCCGTGATTGTATTTCTCGTTCATTTGATATTAAAACATATAATTTGTAAAGGAGAATTGCTATGAACACAATCGAACGTTATAATTCTGCAAAAGAAATCTATGCAAAAATCGGAGTGGATACCGATGAAGTTTTGAAAAAACTTGCTGCTATTCCGATTTCAATGCATTGCTGGCAGGGTGATGACCTTGAAGGTTTTGAGGGAAAAGCTTCTCTCAGCGGCGGAATTCAAACAACCGGAAACTATCCCGGAAAAGCCTGCGGTCCGGAGCAGCTTATGGCCGATCTGGACAAAGCCTACTCTCTTATTCCCGGAAAACATCGTCTTAACATTCATGCTATTTATGCAATGTTTGAAGACGGTGAATTTGCCGATCGTGATGCACTTGAACCTAAACACTTTAAAAAATGGGTTGAGTTTGCAAAGGAAAGAGGACTTGGGATCGACTTTAACCCTTCATTTTTCTCTCATCCCCTTTCTGAAAATGCCACCCTTTCAAGCGAAGACGAGAACATTCGTAAATTCTGGATTAACCATGGTATTGCCTGCCTCAAAATTTCCGAATACTTCGCAAATGAACTTGGCACTTCATGCAGCATGAATATTTGGATTCCTGACGGATTCAAAGATATTCCTGCCGATCGCATGGCTCCCCGTGCAAGACTTAAAGATTCTCTTGATCAGATACTTGCTACTCCTTATGATAAATCAAAAGTTATTGTTACTGTTGAGTCAAAGGTTTTTGGAATCGGTCTTGAAAGTTATACCGTCGGTTCTCACGAATTTTATATGAACTATGCAGCAAAGAATAATGTACTTTGCCTTCTTGATAATGGACATTATCATCCTACTGAAGCCGTTGCAGATAAAATTTCTTCAATGCTTCTTTTTGCAGACAAGGTTGCTCTTCATGTTTCCCGTCCTGTTCGTTGGGACAGTGACCATGTGGTTTTGCTTAACGACGACACTCGTGAAATTGCAAAGGAAATCGTAAACTGCGGTCCCGAAAAAGTTGTCTTGGCCCTTGATTTCTTTGACGCCAGCATAAATCGTATATCAGCTTGGGTTGTTGGTATGAGAAATATGCAGAAAGCTTTGCTTCTTGCTTTGCTCTCTCCTGCCGAAAGACTTCGTGAATATCAGGAAAACCGTCGTTTCAGTGAACTTATGGCTCTTAACGAAGAACTTAAAATGTATCCCGCGGGGGATGTTTGGAATTATTATTGCAAGATCAATAATGTACCCGAAAAGGATGATTGGATTCAAGATATGCTTGACTATGAAGCAAAAACACTTAAGGAGCGTACTAAATAATTATGGAACTTACACAAGCAAAATTTGTCAAAGGATTTATACGCATGGCAAATGACGGCTGGGAACAAGGCTGGCATGAAAGAAATGGCGGGAATCTGAGCTACCGAATCAAAAATGAAGAGGTAAACGAAATCAAAGAAAACTTAGATTTTTCAGGCAAATGGAAAGATATCGGAACTTTAGTTCCCGATCTTGCAGGGGAATTTTTCCTTGTTACCGGAAGCGGAAAATATTTCAGAAACGTTATTCTTGATCCTGCTGCAAATATGGCAGTTATCGAGGTTGATGAAAAGGGTGAAAAATATCGTATAGTTTGGGGGCTTGTTGACGGAGGACGTCCGACAAGCGAGCTCCCCACCCATCTTATGAACCATGAAGTTAAAAAGCGTGTTTCCGGTGGAAAACACCGTGTTATCTATCATGCACACACAACAAATCTTATTGCCCTTACCTTTGTTCTTCCTCTTGATGACAAGGTATTTACAAGAGAGCTTTGGGAATCTGCAACCGAATGTCCGGTTGTTTTTCCTGACGGAGTCGGTGTTGTTCCGTGGATGGTTCCCGGCGGTCGTGAGATTGCAGTCGAAACCGCAAAACTAATGGAGAAATATGACGTTGCAATTTGGGCCCATCACGGCACATTCTGCTCCGGGGAAGATTTTGATCTTACTTTCGGGCTTATGCACACGGTTGAAAAATCAGCCGAAATTCTTGTGAAAATTCTTTCTATGTCAAGCAATAAACTTCAGACTATCGGTTCAGACGATTTCCGCCATCTCGCAAAAGATTTTGGAGTTACGCTTCCAGAAGAATTTCTAAAATAACAATTAAAGTCAAGACCACCGGTAGAACCAATGGATTGCATAGATCCTAAAAGGGATAATACAGGCTTCGTCCCTAAAAGGGACCCGAAGCTTGACTGCACATTACACTCAAAGACAGCCGCTCACCATGCGGCTGTCTTTTTTGCCTGTTTATTCTTGGCACCCGTAAACGGGTCGGTATACTCCTTGAAACTGATCTGATCCCAAGTGTTATCTTCTTCCAGTTGGTTTCGTATGCACTCTGTTATTACCTTTTTATTTCATCCCACCGTATCTACGTAATAGCCTCTGCACCAAAAATACTTTAATCCGTACTTGTATTTCAAATTTACATGACTATCCAATATCATTAGAGAACTTTTCCCCTTGATATATCTAATAATTGTGATTGCGGCGGAATACTCCCAAACATATGTATGTGATCCAAACACGCCTCCGCTTGTATGATCTCCACATCCTTCTTGCTCACATAATTTTCTCAATATCTATCCTATATACTTTTTGATTTGTCCGTATATTTCTTTTCTCCTGTACTTTTGGGTGAACGCAATATGATATTCTAATCTGTATTTTGAGTGTGCTAAACTTTTTATCTCGTTCTTCTCTGCTTTTTTCATCTTGTTTAAATCCTTCATCTATTTTGTGTAATGCGGTCGCCAAACCTTACCCATTATACCATGGAGGTTTTAATGCTTTTACTAAAGTTTTTTATCTTCCCTCGGTAGAACCGCGGGTTATTTTCACTCATTTAATGGCACCAGTATAAACACCGTCTGCGTATTCTGCAGGCGGTGTTTTGCTAATATTCAACAAAAATTGCGTCTTTTTGTGCATTATATATATTGACTTTGCTTTCAAAATAATTTATACTAAATATTGGTATTTGATATTTTAAATACTGGTACAAGAATTTTTAATAATTTGGAGCGTGAAATTATGGCAAACAGATTTGTTCTCAATGAGACCTCATATCATGGTTCAGGAGCTATCCAGGCTATTCCTGAGGAAATTAAGGGTCGCGGATTTAAAAAAGCATTTGTATGCTCTGATCCTGATCTTATCAAATTCAATGTAACTAAAAAGGTTACTGATGTTTTGGAAAATGCCGGTGTTGATTATGAGCTTTATTCTAATATTAAGCCCAATCCAACCATAGAAAACTGTCAAACCGGTGTTAATGCTTATAAAGCTTCCGGTGCTGATTGCATTGTTGCTATCGGCGGCGGTTCATCAATGGACACAGCTAAAGCTATCGGCATTATCATAAACAATCCCGAATTTGCTGACGTCCGAAGCCTTGAAGGTGTTGCACCCACCAAAAATAAAGCTGTTCCGATTATTGCTGTTCCAACCACTGCCGGTACTGCCGCTGAGGTTACTATTAACTATGTTATTACAGATGCCGAGAAAAATCGTAAAATGGTTTGTGTTGACGTTCATGACATTCCTGTTGTTGCAGTTGTTGATCCTGATATGATGTCATCCATGCCAAAAGGGCTTACTGCCGCCACCGGTATGGATGCTTTGACCCACGCTATTGAAGGTTATATTACCAAAGGAGCTTGGGAACTTTCAGATATGTTCCATCTTAAAGCCATTGAAATTATTGCAAAAAATCTTCGCGGTGCCGTTGAAAACACACCTGAAGGACGTGAAGGTATGGCTCTTGGTCAATATATCGCCGGAATGGGATTTTCAAACGTAGGCCTCGGTATAGTTCATTCTATGGCTCATCCGCTCGGTGCTCTTTATGATACTCCCCACGGTGTTGCAAATGCTATCATCCTTCCCACTGTTATGGAATATAATGCACCGGAAACCGGCGACAAATATAAATATATTGCTGCTGCAATGGGTGTTGAAGGCACAGAAAATATGACTGTTGAAGAATACAGAAAAGCTGCTATTAACGCTGTAAAACAACTTTCGGTTGATGTTGGTATTCCTGCTGATCTCAAAGAAATCGTAAAATCCGAGGATATTCCCTTCCTCGCACAGTCAGCTTATGATGATGCTTGCCGTCCGGGAAATCCACGTGATACAAGTGTTGAAGAAATCACAGAGCTTTATAAATCTCTTATCTAAATAATTAACGAAATCTGATTTTTATTTGTAATCTTAACAAAATAAACTTAACCGGAAGGACACACGTCCCTCCGGTTATTTGTTACATAAAAAATTTTCTGAATATAAAAAACGAATTATTTTGTGTCCCCAAAAACTATTTTAATTAACAAGAATCAAATCCCTTACAAATAAATTGTAAGATCTTTAATTATTTAAATATTGAAAAAATGCATCAATATTCAAATTCACCATTAAACACAAGTTTTGTATCTCCTGTTAAAATAATAGAGTCATCAGTATAGTTAACAATTAAATCACCGCCGCGTAGCTTAACAGTGATATCCTCGCCCTTGTTACAGTAACCATTTTCCACAGCTGCAATAACAGCCGCACAAGCACCCGTTCCACAGGCAAGAGTTTCCCCGTTACCACGTTCATAAACACGCATTTTTATCATGTTCTTATTTACAACCCGAATAAATTCGGTGTTAATACGTTCGGGAAAAATATCTGCATTTTCAAACAGCGGTCCGACAGATTTAACATCCACACCATCAACTCTATCACAGAATACAACACAATGCGGATTACCAACAGAAACACATGTGATATTATATTCTTTTCCTCCGATTGTCACCGGATAGTCAATTACTGTTTTCGTTTTAAGGGTAGTTGGCAGACTTGACGCAGATAAATCTGCTCTTCCCATATCAACACTTACAAGTGTAACTTTATTATTCCGTGTATATAGCTTAAGACTTTTTATTCCACTTTCGGTTTCGACCGTAATTTTTGTGTTATCACAAATTCCATTATCGTGTACATACTTGCCGACTGAACGAATACAGTTACCTGCCATTTTCCCAAGTGAACCATCACGATTAAAAATTCTCATTTTCACATCGGCAACCTGTGACTTTTCAATAAGAACAAGACCATCTCCGCCAATGCCATAGTGTCTATCACACATATTTATACACAGTGCTTCGGGACAGGTGATTTTTTCATCAAAATTATCAATAAAAATATAGTCGTCGCCGGTCGCCTGCATTTTTGAAAATTTTATCAGTTGCTTTTCCATACTCATATCATTAATGTCGACAAGCTCAGTATTACTTTCATTAAAGCGTCCGGCAATAATATCAGCTGCCGCATTTGCGGTGTCTAATGAAGTGAAACAAGGAATAGACAGTTGCAATGCTCTTCGGCTGAGTGCAATATAGTCATCAACGGTCGAATCCATTAATGCACCGGTATATACAACATAACTGATCTTACCGCTTTCAAGCAAAGCAAAAGCATCATCACATTCTTTTATTCCTTTTACTTCATAAACATCAATACCAAGACAACGGATTGATTCTGCCGTTTCAGCAGTTGCATAAATAGAAAAATTCAAATCATCCAACTTTTTAGCAAGGGAAACAATTTCGGTCTGATCATGGGTATCAACACTTATAAACACGCCAATACTTCGGTTGGTTTTCGGATATTTCAAATGTTTTCCGGAAGCTGTCATTCCCTTGAATAATGCTTCATTTAAAGTTTTACCTAATCCTAAAACCTCTCCTGTTGATTTCATTTCAGGTCCAAGATACGAATTTGCATCTGCTAGTTTTTCAAAAGAAAACACTGGAACTTTAACGGCATAATACGGCGGTGTTCTGTAAAGGCCTGTTCCATATCCTGCAGATTCAAGACTCTCTCCAACCATAACTCGAGAAGCAATATCAACCATCGGAACACTTGTAACCTTACTGATATAAGGAACTGTTCTGGATGCACGCGGATTCACTTCAATTACATATAACTCACCTTGATAAATAAGGTATTGGATATTTACAAGTCCCTTAGTTCCTAACGCCAAAGCCAGTTTTTCCGAACATTCAGCAATAGTTTCAATCATTTTATCATTAATACTATACGGCGGATAAACGGCAATAGAATCTCCACTATGAACACCGGCACGCTCCACGTGTTCCATAATCCCGGGAATTAAAACATCTTTTCCATCAGAGATAACGTCAACTTCAAGCTCAGTACCCATCATATATTTATCAACGAGTACAGGATTTTCAATTCCCTGTGAAAGAATTCGCTGCATATAAATGTGAACCTCTGATTCATCATGAACAATACGCATGTTCTGTCCACCTATAACATAAGAGGGTCTAAGAAGCACAGGATATCCCAAACTGTTAGCAGCATTAATTGCTTCTTCCTCAGTTGTTGCTCCCATCCCCTTTGGACGGTGAATTCCGAATTTTTCAAGAAGTTCATCAAAGCGTTCTCTATCCTCGGCAATATCAATTCCTTCAGCAGATGTTCCAAGAATAGGTATACCCATTTTGTCAAGGAATCCGGTTAATTTAATTGCCGTCTGACCTCCGAATGCCACAACAACACCAATAGGATTTTCTACTTTTATGATGTTCATCACATCTTCTTCGCAAAGCGGCTCAAAATAAAGCCGATCGGCAGTATCATAATCGGTTGAAACGGTTTCAGGATTATTATTTATAATTACAACATCATAACCGAGTTTTTTAAGTGCCCAAACACAGTGAACCGAAGAATAATCGAATTCAATTCCCTGACCGATACGAATCGGGCCTGATCCCAGTACTATAACCACGGGTTTTCCGGAACGACCAAAAGCACGAGATTCACAAAATCCGCCATTTACTGAATAAAAATAAGGTGTTTCCGCATCAAATTCAGCACCACATGTGTCGACCATTTTGTATGAAAACTCACAACTTGGCAAATCTTTTGTTCCCGAAAGACGCATAAGAGCATTATCTGTATAGCCATAAGATTTTCCCTGCATATATGTTTTACTGTCAGATATTCCTCCGGCTATTTTCTTTTCATAATCTGCAAGATTCTTAAGTTTATGCAAAAACCAACGGTCAATGCGGGTTATTTCAAATATCTCATCAACAGGAATTCCGCTTTTCAGAGCTTCAAATACCACAAACAATCGGCGATCATCGATATTTTTAAGCCTTTCAACAACTGACAAATCAGATATTGGCTCGGCATTAAGTGTATCAAGAGATATTTCTGCACCTCGTATTGCCTTCATTAAAGCTGCTTCAAAGCTAGGTGCAATTGCCATGACCTCGCCTGTTGCTTTCATTTGAGTACCGATTTTTCTTGAAGCTCCTACAAATTTATCAAACGGCCACTTTGGAAGCTTTACCACCACATAGTCAAGTGTCGGTTCAAAACATGCACAGGTTTTGCCTGTTATATCATTTTTAATCTCATCCAGTGTGTATCCAAGTGCTATTTTAGTGGTGATTTTTGCAATAGGATAGCCGGTCGCTTTTGAAGCAAGTGCTGAAGAACGAGAAACACGCGGATTTACTTCAATAACCGAATACTCAAAACTATCAGGATTTAAAGCAAATTGACAGTTACATCCGCCAACAATACCAAGTGCAGAAATGATATTCAGCGATGCACTGCGAAGCATTTGATATTCCTTATCTGAAAGTGTAAGTGCAGGTGCAACAACAATGCTATCGCCTGTATGTACTCCGACAGGATCAAAATTTTCCATAGAGCAAACAGCAATAACATTACCGGCAGCATCACGCATGGTTTCAAACTCGATTTCTTTCCACCCGAAAATATATTTTTCAATCAAAACCTGTGTGATTGGAGAAGCATCAAGTCCGCTTTGGGCAATTTCTCTTAATTCTTCTTCATCGTATGCCACGCCGCCGCCTGCACCGCCCAAAGTAAAAGCGGGACGAACGATAACGGGATAGCCGATTTTATTAGCAATATTAAGTGAAGTCTGCACATCGTTAGCAATATCAGACGGCACAGTAGGCTCTCCGATAGCGTCCATGGTATCCTTGAAAAGCTGTCTGTCCTCCGCCTTATCGATAGCTTCTACATTAGTACCTATAAGTCTTACATTATGTTTTTTAAGAAAACCTTCTTTTTCTAGCTGCATAGAAAGCGTCAACCCTGTTTGCCCACCAAGTCCGGCAAGCAAGCTATCCGGCTTTTCTTTTTCAATAATTCTTTCCAGTGTTCTTATTGTCAGCGGCTCAAGATATATTTCATCTGCCAATGCTTTATCGGTCATGATAGTGGCTGGGTTGGAATTTACTAGCACAACGTTAATCCCGGCATCTTTAAGTACTCGACATGCCTGAGCCCCTGCATAATCAAATTCCGCCGCTTGACCGATTACTATAGGTCCGGAACCGATAACCAAAACTTTTTTTATTTTTTTATCGAGCGGCATATCAGTTCAACCCTTTCTTCATTAAATCACAAAATCTGTCAAACAAGAACTCTGTATCCCTCGGACCTGAGCAAGCCTCAGGATGAAACTGTACCGAAAATGCATTGTATTTCGGATAATCCACGCCTTCACAAGTTCCGTCATTTGCATTAATATATCTCACATTGCCATTTTTTATACTATCACTGACAACCGCATATCCGTGGTTCTGGCTTGTGATAAAAGTTCGTACACCATTTACATCTCTAACCGGCTGATTTACTCCTCTATGACCGTATTTCAGCTTTACGGTTTGTGCTCCTTGAGCCAGTGCCATTATCTGATGACCAAGACAAATACCAAACATTGGAATCTTCCCAAAGAGTTTTGATATTTCTTTAATTATTTTTTCATTTTCAGAAGGGTCTCCCGGGCCGTTAGAAAGCATAACACCATTTGGCGAAAGCTTTAGTATTTCTTCAGACGAAGTGTCGGCAGGCACTGAAATTACTTTGCAGCCGCGTTTTGTCAATGAACGAATAATGTTAGCTTTAGCACCGAAGTCCATAAGAACAACACGATATTTTTCCATTTCGCCAGATTCAATAGTCTCTGTTGATTTTGAAGTAACATTGGTTACGGCATTTGTAACTCTATATGACTTTACATCTGTTAATGATTTGGGAATTTCATCGCAAATCACAGCATTCATTACACCATGTTCCCGAATAATACGAGTGATTTCACGAGTATCCAAACCGTAGATTCCGGGAATTCCATTATTTTTGAGAAATGTCTCTAAATTATATTGACAGCGAAAATTTGACGGTGCATCACACCACTCATGCACTACATATCCTTTCACATGGCACTTTCCCTCAAAATCAGGTTCAATTATACCGTAATTCCCGATAAGAGGAAAGGTTTGCAGAACAATCTGACCATAAAAACTAGGATCGGTAAGTGTTTCAATATAACCGCACATACCAGTTGTAAATACCAACTCACCTATGCTTGTCACATCCGCTCCAAAACCTTCACCCTCAAAAACCGTGCCATCTTGTAAAACTAAATAACGCTTCATATTCTCACTCCCAAAAGTTAGCGGTAATAAACTTAAATCGGGTTATTCCGTATGTATTTCAAAACTTCAAAATCACATTAGTCCAATGTTTCAGATCGCTTCTGTTAAATCAAAGTCGCGGCAATAACAGCTTTGATTGAATGCATTCTGTTCTCCGCCTCGCGGAAAACAATAGACTGTTCGCTTTCAAATACCTCATCGGTTACTTCCATTTCGGTCCTTCCGAATTTTTCACCCATTTCTTTACCGATCTTTGTTTTTAAATCATGATATGATGGAAGACAATGCATGAACACAGTGCTTATTTTTCCAGTTTTTTTCATAAGTTCTGTGTTCACCTGATATGGTGATAAATCATTAATGCGTTCCTGCCAAACCTCGATCGGTTCACCCATTGAAACCCATATATCTGTGTAAATTACATCGGCACCTTTTACAGCTGTATCGGGATCGGTTTCAAATTTTAAAGTTGCACCGGTGGTCTTTGAAATTTCCTTACATTCAGAAATTAAGGACTTATCGGGAAAATATTTTTCCGGACAGCAAGCAGTAAAATTAAGACCCATTTTAGCACAGCCCACCATAAGGGAATTCCCCATATTATATCTTGCATCGCCCATATAAACAAAATTTATTCCTTTGAGATGTCCAAACTGCTCACGGATCGTCAATAAATCAGCAATAATCTGTGTTGGATGGAACTCATTTGTAAGTCCGTTCCAAACAGGAACAGACGAATATTTTGCCAGTTCCTCAACAATTTCCTGCCCGTATCCTCGATATTCGATACCGTCAAACATAGAAGAAAGTACACGTGCAGTGTCGGCAATACTTTCTTTTTTTCCAATTTGAGAGCCTTGAGGGTCAAGATAAGTAACTCCCATTCCAAGATCATATGCCGCAACTTCGAAACTACAGCGGGTGCGAGTGCTTGTCTTTTCAAAGATTAGTGCAATATTTTTTCCTTCGCAAAGCCTATGCGGAATACCAGCCTTTTTTTTATCCTTAAGTTCAGAAGCAAAATCTACAAGTTCACCGATTTCTTCACTTGTAAAATCAAGCAGCTTTAAAAAATCTTTTCCCTTTAAATTCATTATTCTTCCTCCGCACATACTTTTTTAATTTTTTCAACAGCCTCTTTGAGCAATTCAATCGGAATATTAAGTGCCGGAAGCAACCTGACTTTATCCTTAGCTGTCAATACCAAAACTCCGTTTTCCATGCATTTATTTACGATATCTTTTGCGGGTTTAGTTGTTTTAACACCTATCATAAGACCAAGACCGGTCACATTTTCAATACCCTTTGCATCTTTAAGAGCCGTAAATATATATTCAGATTTCTTCCTTACCGACTCCAACAATTCGTCATCAATTCTGTCAATAATATTGACCGCTCCGGCACAGCTTACCGGATTTCCGCCAAACGTAGAACCGTTAAGTCCGGGAGAGAAAACATTCTCAACCTTTTCTCCGAGCATAGTTGCACCGATTGGCAAGCCTCCTCCAAGTCCTTTGGCTGTCGTTACGATATCCGGTGTAAATCCATAATTCATATAACTGTATAACATTCCGCTTCTTCCATTTCCGGTCTGTACTTCATCGGCAACAAGCAAAATATCATTCTCATTTGCAATTTTCACCATATCATCAACGAAAGCCTTATCAAGCGGCAGAACGCCGCCCTCACCGCGGACAAGCTCAAACATAACAGCTGCAATTTTGTTTTCGTTTATAGCTTTTTGCAAATCTTTCGATGTCGGTTCGCAATATACAAATCCTTCGGTCAGCGGCAAAAAATGTTCATGGAAAGCGTCTTGACCCGTTGCCGCAAGCGTTGTTAAAGTTCTTCCGTGAAAGCTGTTTTTCAGGGTAATTATTTTATAAAAATCCTTACCCTTATTGTCAGCAGCATATTTTCTTGCCGCTTTGATAGCAGTCTCATTTGCTTCAGCACCAGAGTTTGAGAAAAACACTTTTTTCATTCCTGTGCGTTTACACAGTTTACTTGCCAGAGTAGCACATGGCCCGGTGTAATATAAATTAGATGTATGCTGAAAAGCATTAAGCTGTTTCGTGACAGCCTCTATCCATTTATCATCTGAAACACCAAAGCTGTTTACAGCAATTCCGCTTCCAAGATCAATATACTCCTTTGACTTATCATCATATAAAAGAGATCCTTTTCCCTTAACAATATTAATCGGAAAGCGTGCATATGTAGGAGCAACATACTTTTTATCAAGCTCAAACACATTCATTGCTGTCATCTCCTTCAAACATAGTTCCAATTCCTTCATCGGTAAGAGTTTCAATTAAAATCGAGTGCGGTATACGTCCGTCAATTATAAAGACTTTTTTAACACCGTCTAAAATAGCATTTGTACAACACTCAACTTTAGGTATCATGCCATCAGAAATTACTCCGTCAGCAATCAACTTTTTTGTTTCCTCAACAGTGATATGAGAAATAAGCGTATCCGGATTATTTTTATCCATAAGAATTCCGCCCGTATCGGTCAGTGATATCAAGCTCTCAGCCTTTAATGCAGCTGCAAATTTAGCCGCCGCTGTGTCGGCATTAATGTTATATACATTACCGTTCTTATCACAACCGAGTGTTGATATAACAGGGATATATCCTTTTTCAATAACATCCAAAATAGGTTTGGGATTAATACTGCTTATTTTCCCCACAAAACCCAAGCGTTCATCTTTGGTTTCTGCCATTATCATATGACCATCAATTCCTGAAAGACCTATTGAATTTCCTCCGCAGCATTCAATTAAATTAACAAGATTTTTATTGATCTTTCCCGCTAACACCATTTGTGCAATATCAACTGTTTCCTTATCAGTGACTCTGAGGCCATCCACAAATTGAGTCTCTTTTCCGACTTTATTGAGCATCTCTGTGATTTCCGGACCGCCTCCGTGAACCAAAACCACCTTTACTCCAATCAAGTTTAAAAGTACAATATCACGCACAACAGAATTTTTCAATTTTTCGTTTATCATGGCATTTCCGCCGTATTTTATAACAATAATTTTACCGTTATATTTTTTTATGTAAGGTAAGGCATGAACAAGTATTCTTGCCCTATCAGCATTTGAAATCGTCATTATTTATTCCTCCTGTCAAGTGCGATAATCACCGTTGATTCTTACATAATCATAAGTAAGGTCGCATCCCCATGCAACAGCTTTACCATCACCCGAATTCAGTTCGATAGCTATTGTGATATCTTTTTTGAGCAAAATTTCTTTTGCCTTTTCTTCTGAAAATTCAACGCCCGCACCGTTTTTGCAAACACTTATCTCACCGGCAGCCGAACGAAATGAAACATCTATTTTTTGAACATCAACATCGGCACCGCTGTAACCTATCGCACACAAAACTCTTCCCCAGTTTGCATCGGCACCAAACATGGCCGCTTTTGTAAGTGAAGAGCAAATAACCGACTTTGCAACCGTTTTTGCAGTGGACTCGTTCTTAGCACCGCTTACAGAACATTCGATCATTTTTGTGGCACCTTCCCCGTCACCTGCAATACATTTGCACAAGTAGACCGTTAATGTGTTGAGTGCCTTCATAAAGACTGCAAATTCCTCACCATCAGAAGTTATTTCATCATTTCCTGCCATTCCGTTGGCAAGTATAGTCACCATATCGTTTGTAGAAGTGTCGCCATCAACACTTACCATATTGAACGTGCTTTGTATATCAGTTGAAAGTGCTTTCTGAAGCATCTCACTGCTTATGGAGCAATCGGTAGTAATAAACACAAGCATAGTCGCCATATTCGGATGTATCATACCTGAACCTTTGGCAATACCTCCAATTTTACATTCCACTCCGTTTATTTCAAAACTGACGGCAGCTTCTTTTCTTACAGTATCAGTAGTCATAATTCCTTCTGCGGCAAAATCGCTGTGCAATCCAAGACCGGCCACAAGTTCAGGCATTCCGTTCTCTATTGGTGATATATCCAAAGTCTGACCTATAACTCCCGTTGATGCAACAACTATATCTTCCGGGGATATTCCAAGCTCATCAGCAGTTATTTTACTCATTTTTTCAGCAATCTCAATTCCGTCTGCATTACAGGTATTGGCATTTCCGCTGTTACAAACAATAGCCTGAGCCATGCCGTCTGATAAATGGGATTTTGTAACAATCAGCGGAGCACCCTTTACTAAATTAGTTGTATAAACAGACGCAGCACTCGCTTTTACCTCACTAACAATAAGAGCAATATCACGTTTTGACTTACTTTTACGAATTCCACAATGAATTCCGTTTGCAGAAAATCCTTTTGCGGCACAAACACCGCCGCTTATTATTTTCATATCCATTTCGCTCCTCATTTAATAAAAACATTTATAAAAACAAATGGGTTTCGGCGATTCCGGAACCCATCGGCAATTTTCCGTTTTAAATTTCAAGTCCCTTGGTTCTATCCATGCCGAGAACAATATTCAAAACTTCGACCGCAGCACCTGAAGCTCCTTTTCCGAGATTATCATATCTTGCTGTGAGCAAGATACGATCATCATTCCCGAATACGGATATTTCCATAGCATCCTTTCCGCTTAAAGCAGCAGCGGAAAGCAGTCCGTCTTCATCTGCTTTCTCCGTATATCTGACAATAGAGCCGGTATACTTCGAACGATAAAGACTCTTTATATCTTCGGCATCCAGCCCATCTGCAAGATCTGTTTTGAAAAGCGGAACGGTCACAACCATACCGCTGTAAAAATCCGAAACAATCGGGCAAAATATCGGTTCATTTTCAAGACCACAGATTTTTTTCATTTCACGCAAATGTTTGTGATTCTGTGAAAGTGCATACTGGCGGGGGGCAGTTAACAACGTATCCTTTTCAGAAGACTCGTATTGAGCAATCATCTTCTTGCCGCCACCACTGTATCCTGTGACAGAATGGCATGACAATCTGACAGAATTATTTAAAAATCCGTTTTCAATCAACGGTTTTATCAAAGCGATAAATCCACTTGCATGACAACCGGGAACAGCTATCCTCTTTGACGTCTTTATTAATGTCTCAAATTCAGCTGATACTTCCGGAAATCCGTATACCCAACCCGGATTTGTTCTGTGTGCTGTTGAAGTATCAATAACCACCGTATCAGGATTGTCAATCAATGACACCGCTTCTATTGATGCTTCATCCGGCAAACATAAAAACACAATATCTGCTTCGTTCAGTATTTTTTTGCGGGATTCCGTATCTTTTCTTTTTTCTTCAGGCAATGTAAGAATCTCTATATCATTTCGATTTCCCAGACGTTCATATATTCTTAGTCCCGTTGTTCCTGCTTTGCCGTCAATAAATATTTTTTTCATTATATTAAAAACTCCGCTGCTATACAATAATCTTTTGATAGTACAATACAATTGCGTCACATGAGTAAAGGTTTAAGAGATATGCAGGCCGTTAATTACAATCAACGGCCTGACTGAATAGGCTTAACATAACACACGAATCTAAACTCACCTAAAATGACAGACTATCGGTGATGTCTCATTTATCTTAGCCAACAAAAATCATCTGCTGTCAAGTGTGAAATAGTTTTGACCGGACACATTTTGTTAGAACTATGAAAAAACCACACACAATACTGTCATATTATTAAAGTTTTGGAAGATAGTCGCACGACAATCCGACTGTCAAAACCACTGCGAGGTTGAGCCTTTGATACTTAACAAAAGGCTTTATTTATTATTGTTTTTGGAATTCACCTGTGCCTGAACCGAGATCGGAAGTCCCCACAGGTTAATAAATCCGGTTGCATCCTTCTGATCATAAACATGATCCTCTCCGAAAGTAGCGATTTCTTCACTGTAAAGTGACCAATCACTCCATGCACCTGCTTTTATCATATTTCCTTTATAAAGCTTAACTTTTACCTTACCGGTAACATGTTCCTGTGTCTTTTCAACAAATGCTGAAAGTGCCTCACGAAGCGGTGTATACCACTGACCGTTATAAAGCAAATCTGCAAAAGTAATTGCAAGCTCCTGTTTCTTATGCATGGTCATCTTATCAAGACAAAGGGTCTCAAGATAGTTATGGGCAAAGTAAAGAATATCTCCACCGGGGGTTTCATAAACACCGCGGCATTTCATACCAACAAGCCTGTTTTCAACAATATCAAGAAGTCCTATACCATTTGCACCGCCGATTTCGTTAAGCTTTAAAATAATTTCCTTTGCACTCATTTTCACGTCGTTAAGTGCAACCGGTTTTCCTTGTTCAAAATCAATAGTTACATAAGTCGGTGCGTCAGGAGCCTTTATTGGAGAAACGCCCATTTCAAGGAAACCTTCATTTTCATAAAGCGGTTCATTTCCTGCGTCTTCGAGATCAAGACCCTCATGAGACAGATGCCAGAGATTTTTATCTTTTGAATAGTTAGTCTCACGATTTATTTTCAGCGGAACATTATGAGCCTCCGCATAATCGATCTCTTCCTCACGAGATTTTATATCCCACTCTCTCCATGGAGCAATAATCTTTATGTCAGGAGCAAATGCTTTAATTGCAAGTTCAAAACGAACTTGATCATTTCCCTTTCCGGTGCAGCCATGACAAATAGCATCAGCACCTTCTTTAATAGCGATTTCTGCAAGTCTTTTAGCGATAATCGGACGAGCAAGTGCTGTTCCCAGAAGATATTCTTCATATTTAGCTCCGGCCTGAACAGTTGGGATAATGATGTCATCAACAAACTCATCTGTCAAATCCTCAACATAAAGTTTTGATGCTCCGGTCTTCAGTGCTTTTTCTTCAAGACCTTCAAGCTCATCTGCCTGTCCCACATTTCCCGAAACTGCTATAATTTCCGGATCGTCATAATTTTCTTTCAGCCACGGAATAATAATGGATGTATCAAGACCTCCGGAATATGCTAATACTACCTTTTTGATTTTCTGTTCACTCATTTTTGTTACCTCCAAATGTTTCGTATGCATAAAAATGTATAATTTATAACTAATATGCAGATATTATAGCATATCATGAATTTTTATGCAACAACTTTCGTGATTTAATTTATTTTTATACTGACGAAATATAGTCATTTTACATAAAAATATTTGTGCAAATAGTATATAACAATCATATTTAAGCTTAATAAGCTGTAATTTTTAAACTCGATGCTTAATTATACACCCGCAAAAGAGCAATATATCGAATTTATATGTGTGCTATGGTTATGAATTATTAATGCATAAACAGTAATTTTATGCAGTCACAACTTTAGATGCTTTTTGAAGTCCGAGTTTTTCAATAGCATCCTCACGCATTTTGTACTTGAGAATTTTTCCTGCTACATTCATTGGAAACTCGGTAACAAAATCAATGTAACGCGGAACTTTATGTCTTGCCATATGAGAATTGATATATTCCTTCATCTCGGA
>CABUCT010000009.1 GCA_902490145.1 uncultured Oscillospiraceae bacterium | reverse complement strand
TCAAGGATTTATTTCATCATTTAAAACAGAAAGAAATATGAAAGTGCATATATTTATTATGCTGTCAGTTATCATTGCAGGAATTGTGTTAAATATTAATAGATATGAGTGGATTATTTGTATTATCTGCTTTGTTCTAGTAATTGGAGGGGAATTATTTAATACAGCTATTGAAACTGTTATAGATATGGTAATGCCATATAAAAATGAAAAAGCAAAACTTGCAAAAGATATTTCAGCAAGTGGTGTACTTATATTTGCGATAGGAACAGCAATAATAGGTTTAATAATATTTGTTCCTAAAATAGCAATATTATTAATATAAAATAGGATTTTTATGAATTTATAAGATAGATCATTTATTAAAAGTTACCTATCTTTTGTGCTATAATCATCTTGAGAAATTATAATTTTGGAGTGAGATTGTCAGTTTTGGCAGTCTTTTTCTTTGCACTAAAAAAGGGGCTATAGCCCTTAAAGTCAATATTTATAAGGAATGAGGAAGTTACTTTTACAATTTTATATTTTAAAGAAATCTTGATATGCAGTAACCAGTATGGTCAGTGGCCATGATTGTTATGGAAACTACCGGTTTGACCGGAAGTTGTATATAGAAGTCCGATAATAGAGGCATTTTGTTAAAAACTTTAGTTTTAAGTATTAGGCAAAGTGAGCTAATATAAAATATCAAGGATTAGAGTAGACGATATAAATTGAAATAATATAAGATTATTTATTTGTCAATAGGCTATTGATAAAAATATTAAAATTTAAGATATAGATATTGACAAATAGATACATGTATGATATGATTTTGATATCAGATGAATTGGGGGTTTTGGTATGAATGAAAAAGTTTTAAACAATAAGAAAAACGGAATGGCAATGCTGCTGCTTTTAAGTGTTTTATATTTGGGGGCAATAGCATTATTAGTATTTGGTTGTATTGGCATTGATAAGAATGTGAACGCATTAAACATCATTATGATAGTTATAGGCGGAATTTGGGTTACAATTGGGTGGATTCCTTTTTGTGGATTAAAGGTTCTCCAGCCTCAGGAGGCTTTGGTACTCACACTTTTCGGAAAGTATATAGGAACTCTTAAAAATGACGGATTCTATTTTGTAAATCCGTTTTGTGCAGCTGTTAATCCTGCTGCAAAAACTAAGCTTAATCAGAGCGGTGATGTGAGCGGAGACAACGGAAAACCCATTGTGATTTCAGGTCAAGGGGCATCAGTTTCCGCTGTTCCCATAAACAAGAAAATTTCTCTTAAAATCATGACTCTTAATAACAACAGACAAAAGATAAACGATTGTTTGGGTAATCCCGTGGAAATCGGAATTGCAGTTATGTGGCGTGTTGTAGATACAGCAAAGGCTGTTTTCAATGTTGATAACTATAAGGAATATTTATCACTTCAGTGTGACAGTGCATTAAGAAATATTGTAAGAATATATCCTTATGATGTTGCAAAGGGCGTTGATACTACGGGTGACGGAGTGGCAGATGAAGGTTCACTTAGAGGATCAAGCGAAATTGTGGCAGGAAGGATCAAAGATGAAATTCAGCAAAAGGTTTCGGATGCAGGTATAGAAATAATTGAAGCCAGGATCACATATCTTGCATATGCTCCTGAAATCGCAGCAGTTATGCTTCAAAGACAGCAGGCATCAGCAATCATTGACGCAAGAAAAATGATAGTTGACGGTGCGGTCGGTATGGTTGAAATGGCACTTGAAAGGCTTTCGGAAAATAATACAATACAACTTGATGAAGAACGTAAGGCAGCTATGGTTTCAAACTTGCTAGTGGTACTTTGCGGAAATCATGATGCTCAGCCGATCGTAAATTCGGGAAGCCTTTATTAATATGGCAGAGTCATCTAAAAAACAGATTCCGCTTCGCCTTTCAAATAAACTGTATGCCGAAATTGCTAAATGGGCAGAGGATGATTTCCGTTCGGTAAACGGACAGATTGAATACCTTCTTTCCGAGTGTGTACGTCAACGCAAAAAAGACGGGAAATACGTTTCTGAAACATTGGATAAGCCGCTTGACATTGATATTTAATAAAAAATCACCGTTATGGTTGTCTGATCCGCATCAATTGCGATTCAGCTATTCCAAAACGGTGATTTTTTTACTTAGCTCTTGCATGGGAAAATTGCATTGACAGATATTTGAATTGTATGGTATACTAAAAATATATTGCATGCTGAAAAGGTCTGAACTTATTTATATGAGAATTAGGGAAATGATAAATTTTCGAGGAATCACCGAGAGATTTAATATAAAAAAACTGTTCAAAAATGAATATGCCCGTGATGCTTCAACTCTTATGGTGGGGACAACGCTCGGAATGGTGATTCAGCTTTTGGCGTCACCGCTCCTTGCAAGGATCTATGATGATTCGGCATTTGGAATTTTGCAGCTTTTCAGCTCGACATATGCCATTCTTGCTATTATTGCAACATTGAGATATGAACTTGCAATTTTGCTTCCGAAATCAGATGATGATGCGTTCAGTGTTCTGATGGCATCATGTGCAAGTACAGTCATTTTCAGCGTATTATGTCAGTTGTTTGTTGCTGCTGTTAAAATATTTGACATTTCGGTGTTTGGTCTGAACCGTATTACATGGCTTAAATATGTACCTGCGTCGGCACTGATATATGGTTTATATTATTCTTTTAACTATTGGCTTAATCGCCGAAAGAGATATTTCAATCTGGCCATAAACAGGATACTTCAAAACCTTCTTATAGTTGTATTTTCAGTGCTTTTTTCCGGAACACTTTTAAATATAAATGACGGAATGATTATATCTTATTTAGCTGCAATGGGCTTTGTTACTATTTTATTGATTTTTTATGCTTTTCAGGATTACAGACGTTTGTCGATTAAACTTTCGGTTAAATCAGTTTTTTCAATGGCAAAGAGATATCGTCGTTTCCCGATAAATACTATGCCGACAGGGCTTATAAACAATGTTGCGGCTAATATGCCGGTATTTATTTTAAGATATTTCTTTGGGGACGGTGTTGTCGGTCAATATTATATGATGACCAGAGTTTTGGGAACGCCGGTATCTATTATCGGACAGGCTATCGGAGATGTTTTCCGTCAGAGGTCCAGCAGCACATATGCTGAAAGAGGAGAATGTAAAAATATTTATGTCTCCACTACTAAAGCTCTTGCGGGGATCGCAGTTGTTCCGTTTGTGATACTCATGCTTATTGCCCGTCCGGCCATTGTATTTTTGCTTGGAGATCAGTGGAAAATGGCAGGAATGTTTATTGTTTTGCTTGCACCGTTTTATTTTATTCGTCTGGTGGTAAGCCCGCTTACAAGTATGACTATTGTGGCAGAAAAGCAGACATTTGAGCTTATTTGGCAAATTGGACTATGCATACTCACATCGGCGGCTCTCATAATATCTTGTATAATGATTCCGGCAGACGGCTCGAATATTCCTTATTATGTTGCCATGTCGGCTTATGCTTTAGTTTATTCGGTAATGTATATTTTGCATTTTTTATATACAAGACAGTTAGCAAGAGGAAAGAAGCTTTGGGGATAAGATATGGATATACGATATAATCGTGATACCATGATTTTTATTCAAAAACTTGTCAGGATATAATGTTTCAAATTACTGTGCGATAGCTCCTTTAACAATTCAAGTGTGAATTGCTAAAAAGTCGGTATTATCTGAGTTTATTATATAATAAATTATGGTTTAATCATTTTTTCTTGAATCCTGTAAATGTGGCGAAGGCGACTTTTCGATTTTGAGCATCTGTTATCATCACTTCAAAAATACAGATAGTTCCTCCGTCTTTAACGCAGGTCGCTTCTGAAAAAATTTTTCCGCCCGACGGAGCAGAAAGATAGTTTATTTGAGAATTAAGTGAAACGGTTGTGTATTCACCGGTATTTGATGCTACTGCAAAAGTAAAGTCGGCAAGTGTAAATATTGCTCCTCCCATAACACTGCCGGCAGCATTTAAATGTTTTCGGTCATATTCAAGACTGCATTTTGCGTAATTTTCACATACCTCATCAATAACGATCCCGGTGGTTTCGGTTGCAAAAATATCACCTTTAAATTTTTCTAAAGCTCTTTTTCTATACATATATATCACCTTTAAGCATTATAGCCGCTTATAAAATTGCTGTCAATAAATTTTGTTTCGGAGGGTTTCATATGCTTTGCCCAAAGTGTAATAAAAAATTCAGTCAACAGGACATAAGGATTTGTCCGGATTGCGGATGCGAATTAACAGACGAGAATGTGAAAATAAAGACAAAACCGAAGCATCAAAAATCAAACGGCAAAAAAGTAATTTTGCCCGTAATTATCACGATATGTTTGATCGCAGTAATAATTACAGTTATAATATGTATATCTCGTACTTCAAAAAAGAAAGACGATGCAACTACATACGAAGTTTATTCAGATATGAAAATTTTTGCCAAAGAAGAGAGCACACCTGAAGTTGTTATTAATGAATCGAATGAGAGTGAAACTACCGAGATCATGGGCTCGCTTTATTCAACTCGTAATGAATCAGGTCTAGCCGAGGCAAGATCGGAATTAGAGCAAAAGTACGGTGCAGGATTGATCAACAAAATTGATGAAGCTGTAACGGAAGTCGCAAATACACTTTATGATGAAAATTGCAGTCAGGTGAATGATTTCAAGCAAAAAAAAGCTGAACTTGAAGATAAATATACGAAGGAAGTTGTTGGTCGGGCAATTGAATTTGTTGAATCTATTGAGAAACCGTAATAAGTGCGGGTGTTATTGTTAAGACGGTCTTGATTGACGGCCATTTTTATCTTTTGTGTTGTTAAGGCGAAACACTGTCCATTTCACTGGTTTTAAAATTGACAGTGATAAAATTAGAACGATAAATCGGGATTTGGAGAAAAAAGACATGTTGGGCAAAGTAATCATTATCGGCTGTCCGGGAGCTGGAAAAAGCACATTTGCAAGAAAGCTGAAAAATGAAACTGGCTTGCCTTTATATTATCTTGATATGTTATGGCATAAACCTGATAAAACAACAATCAGCAGAAGTGAATTTGATAGTAAGCTAAATGAGATCATTTCAAGAGACAAGTGGATTATTGATGGGAATTATGGCAGAACGCTTGAAATGCGGATTAAATCCTGTGATACAGTATTTTTGTTGGATTTTCCGGTAGATGAATGCCTTGCAGCGGCAGAATCACGCATAGGAAAGCCTCGCGAGGATATGCCATGGACAGAAACAGAACTTGACGAAGAATTCAGACAGTGGATTTTGAATTTTCCACAGAATGAAATGCCTGCAGTTTATGAATTGATTGACAGATACCGAAATGAGAAAAGCATTTATATTTTTCATTCAAGAAATGATATAAAAGATTATTTAAACAAAACATTCGGTTAACAGCTTCCCCTTATTGGGTATTGATCCATAATAGGTAGCTACCTGATTTGATATTTTGACAAAATAATTTGGGGAGCCAAACACCGGCAACACAAAAGGTAAAAGGGAAGACTATTGGAAATACTTGAATTTTATATATATCTGTGATAATATATTAAAATAGTTAAAAAATCGGAGGCTTAATTTATGTCAGGACATTCCAAGTGGAACAATATCAAAAGAAAGAAAGAAAAAACCGATGCACAAAAGGCTAAAATATTTACAAAGATCGGACGTGAAATGTCTATAATCGTTCGTGAAGGCGGACCTGACCCTAATACTAACTCAAAGCTTCGTGATTGTATCGCAAAGGCAAAGGCAAATAATGTGCCTAATGATAACATTGATCGTATTATTAAAAAGGCTGCCGGAGAAGGCGACGGCAGAGAATATGAAAATATTACATATGAAGGATATGGACCCGACGGAGTCGCCGTTATTGTTGAGGCACTTACCGATAATCGAAACCGCACTGCGGGTGATCTTCGCCATTATTTTGATAAAAACGGCGGAAACCTTGGACAGATCGGTTCGGTCACATTCATGTTTAACCGTTTAGGTATGCTAAGAATCGAATCTGAAGGCCTTGATGAGGATACTGTTATGGAAGACGCATTGAATGCCGGAGCAACTGATTTCAATGCTGAAGAGGATGTTTTTGAAATTTCCACCGAGCCTAATGATCTCGGAAAAGTTAGAGATGCTTTGGATGCAAAGGGATATTCCTTTATTTCGGCAGAGGTTGAGTACATCGCCACTACGGGGACTACTCTCACTAATGATGAATCTATTGCCAAAATGCAGCGTCTTATTGATATGCTGGAAGAAAATGATGATATTCAAGCCGTATGGCATAACTGGGAAAATGCCCAGTAATATATTAAGGAGTTGAGCAAATGCAAAACACCGGAAATCTTTGTATGGGATGTATGAAAGATATAGGAGATGCAGAAATTTGTCCTCATTGCGGATATCGTGACGACCGGCTTCAGACTGCACCGTTCCTGCCCCCTCATACCTGGCTTCAGGACAGATATCTTGTTGGTAAGCTTTTGAGTCATGACGGTGAAGGTGCCACGTATATGGGGTGGGACAATGTGATGCAATCTCCGATCATGATTCGTGAATTCCTGCCTGTAAATATGTTTGATCGCAAAATTGATGAATCTGAGGTTACTCCTAAGCCCGAATATGCAGATGTTTTTGCAAAGCATCTAAATTCATTTTTGGAGCTTTCAAGAGCACTTGCAAGAATGAGAGATCTTTCCGCACTGCTTCCGGTTTATGATATATTTGAATTAAACGGAACAGGTTATCGCATAAGCGAATATGTTGAAAGCATCACTTTTGAGGATTTTTTGAAAAGAAACGGAAATGTGTTGACATTTGAACAGACCCGTTCAGTACTTATGCCGATTCTTGGAACACTTTCATCTCTTCATAATGCGGGAATTATCCACGGCGGAATCTGTCCTCAAAATTTACTTGTCGGAAAAGATGGAAAGCTCAGGCTTGACGGATTTGCAACAGAGGCTTTGCATGATTCCCGAAGTGATCTCGAAAGTCAGCTTTTTGACGGATACTCTGCAATCGAGCAATACGGATTTGAGGGACGACGTGGTCCCCAAACAGATATTTATGCTTTTGCAGCAGTTATATATCGCACTTTGGTAGGAAGCCCTCCAATGGATTCAAAAAGCAGGGCAACTTCTGACAGACTTACAATTCCCACCGATATTTCAAAAACACTACCTCAGCATGCACTGGCAGCTTTGGCAAATGCATTGCAGGTTATGCCCGATGATCGTATAGATTCAGTGGATGAATTCAGAGATGAATTTTCGGCAACTGCTCCCGCCAGTACTTTGAGGACTGCTCCGATCGCTCAGACAAAAAGTGAAAATGACGATTCCGAAAAATCTGCATCGGTTAATGATGAGAAGAAACGCAGCCTTACATATACGCTTGTTGCAATGGGTGCAACTATGGTGGTTTTGATCATAATATTTGTTATTTTAAATGCAAAGCTTCATATTTTCGGCGGAAGTGTTAAGTCAGAAGCATCCGAACTTGAATTTGCAAGTGCTGTTAGTTATATTGATCCCGGCATGAATCAAAAAGTGCCTGATATAACCGGAATGACATATGATCAGGCAATTTCAAAATACGGTTCGATTTTTGATTTCAGTGTTTCAGCAAAAGAATACAGCCGTGAATATGCTGCCGGAGAGATTATTAAACAGAGTTTAGATGCCGGAACTGAAATCCCTGCTGATGCTTCAAACAAAACTGCAATGTCGGTGGTTTTGAGCCTTGGTTCAAGTTCTGCAAGTATACCTGATGTTTCAGGCATGAGTTATGAACAGGCTTTTGTCAAGCTTGCAACACTGGGATTTTCTCCGAATAACATCAAAAAGGTTGAAAAATACTCCGATTCGGTTTCCAGCGGAAAGGTTATTGAAACAACGCCTCCAAAGGGAACAAAGGATTACAGTGTTGACCGTGAGATTACTATTTACGTAAGCAATAGCCCCACAGTCAGCACGTCGCCGTCGAGTAGCACTCCTTCATCAAATAGCGGCGGAAGCAATAGCAATAGCAGCAGTAGCAGCAATTCCTCTCCGGTTGAATCCACTACCAGTAACGAAACTTCGAGCAATTCTACAGACAGCGTACAGTCTAATAATGAATAACAATTGTGTGCTCTGCCCGCACAGATGCGGAATAAACCGATCTGTACGGGCAGGCTTTTGTAAAATGCCTTTGAATCCGGTTGTTGCAAAGGCAATGCCTCATTTTTGGGAAGAACCTTGTATAAGCGGCAAAAACGGTTCAGGAGCAGTGTTTTTCAGTGGATGCACTTTGGGATGTGTTTTTTGCCAAAACGCAAAGATAAGTCATGAAGGATACGGAAAAGAACTTACATCTTCGGAGCTTAGAAAAGTGTTTGACCGACTTATTGATAAGGGAGTCCATAATATAAATCTTGTAACGCCGTCTCACTTTTCCGATAAAATAATTGAAGCGATAGGAGACGGTTTGCCGGTTCCGGTTATTTTTAACTCAAGCGGTTATGAGCTTGTGGATACTATAAGAAAATTTGAAAACAAAGTGCAGATTTATTTGCCCGATTTTAAATATTCAAACAGTAAAATTTCAAAGAAGTATTCACTTGCAGAGGATTATCCGGAAATTGCAAAATCGGCGATTATTGAAATGTACCGACAGGTCGGATCTTGCAGATTTGATGACAACGGCATGCTTTTGTCAGGAGTTGTTATACGTCACTTGATTTTGCCTCAAAACACAAAGAACACATTTGGAGTTATTGACTGGGTGGCAAAAACCTTTCCTAAAGGCGATGTTATTTTCAGTCTTATGAGTCAGTATACTCCGCCAAAAGATATGATTAAATATCCCGAACTTTCACGAAGAATTTCCAAGAGGGAATATGAAAAATGCTGCAATTATATGTTGGATGCCGGAATAGAAAACGGATTTGTTCAGGAGCTTTCATCAGCCAAAGAAGAATACACTCCTGATTTTGATTTGTCGGGAATATAGATATAAGTGTCAGAATTATTATCTGACACTTATTTTTATGTATCTTTTTTCTATTGCATAATAATATGTCGAAAGTGATCGATAAAGGGAATCATCTGTATGTGCCGCAATAAGAATGTTTTTTTCATTAGGGATTTCTCCTGTTTGAAGTACAATCAGAGAGTGAGAAAAGACTCCGGGTGTGAATGAAAGTTGGATGACATCACCCGGTTCAATCTGTTCAATTCCGACTTTTTCGCCTTTCGGTCCTATGTTCTTTTGGGATGTCAGAAAATTATAAAGATACATCGTGCTGCTCCATGCAGGGGCACGGTCTGTAGACGAGTTATAATACCATCCAAAGGTTTTTTCATAATTCATCGGTGCCCCGCCGGCAAAAAGACATTGAGAAACAAAGTTAGTACAGTCTCCTCCGATACCGTTGAAACTTATGTATTTAGGATTCCGTTTAAGTGCCCATTTGACGGCGTATTCTACTGCAGCATTTCTTTTATAAGCCATAAAAAAATCCCTCCCATACAGTTTATGCAGGGAAGGGATTTTGTTTAATTTTCGTATCCGTTAGGATTGTTTTTCTGCCAATTCCAGGTATCTTTACACATTTGTTCGATTGAGCGTGTAGCTTTCCAACCCAGAATCTTTTCAGCTTTTGACGCATCTGCGTAAACTTCGTCGGGATCGCCGGGACGGCGAGGATCAATAACAAACGGTATTTTTACACCTGAGGCTTTTTCGAATGCTTCACGAAGCTGTAAAACGCTGACTCCTTTTCCGGTTCCGAGATTGTATTCATCACATCCAACATTTTTAAGGATAAAATCAACTGCTTTTACATGACCTTCTGCAAGATCCATAACGTGAATATAGTCACGAACTCCTGTTCCGTCCACAGTGTTGTAGTCATCTCCGAAAACATGGAGTTTTTCTCTTCTCCCAACAGCGACCTGTGAAATATAGGGCATTAGGTTATTTGGAATTCCTTTCGGATCTTCTCCCATTGTACCGCTTTCATGCGAACCTATTGGATTAAAGTATCTGAGCAGAGCGATAGACCATGTTTTGTCTGAAACATAAAGATCGCGAAGAATTTCTTCTATGAAGAGTTTTGTACGTCCGTAAGGATTGATAGCACTTATTGGCATTCCTTCTTTAAGCGGCATTTCCTTTGCAAGGCCATAAACAGTTGCTGATGAGCTGAACACCAGCTTTTTGACATTATATTCTCTCATCGTTTCAAGAAGGACCAAGGTATTTATAAGGTTATTGTCATAGTATTCAATCGGTTTTTCCACCGATTCTCCGACTGCTTTCAGACCTGCAAAATGGATGACGGCATCAATTTTGTTTTCAGAAAAAATTTTATTCATTGCCGACCGGTCACGAACATCTTCTTGATAAAATTTTATGGGGGTTCCTGTGATTTTTTCAGCTCTTTTTAAAGATTCTTTGTTACTGTTGTCAAGATTGTCGACTACCACTACATCATATCCGGCTGTTTGCACAGCAATACAAGTATGACTGCCTATGTACCCGGCACCGCCGGTGATTAAAATTGCCATTTAAAATTCCTCACATTCAAAATTATCTTTTATTTAAGTGTTCTGGTTTAATCGCGAGTGCTTGAAAACAGAGCTTTTATGGCACGAAGTGTCATATACAAATCAAGCTTTGATACCACTTCAAACGGAGAATGCATGCTGAGTACCGGTACACCTAAATCTATAACGTCAACATTGAGTGCTGCTACGTACATTGCAACCGTTCCGCCGCCGCCAAAGTCGACCTTTCCGAGTTCTCCGGTTTGCCATACTACATTTTCCTTATGCATTATGCGGGAAATTTCGCCCACAAATTCAGCGGAAGCATCAGAAGTGGAGGATTTGCCCCTTGCACCGGTGTATTTAGTGATAACCGCACCATAGTTGATATAGCTTGCATTCATACGCTCGAACGGATCAGAGAAGGTAGGGTCAAATGCGGCATTTACATCGGCAGACAGACAACGGCTTTTTGACAAAACGTCTCTGCCCTTTGAACCCATGTTTTCAGCAAGGTCAAATATGAAATATTTCATATAGGATGAGTTAAGTCCGGTATTTCCTTCCGAGCCGATTTCTTCTTTGTCGGTTAGAACAGTCACGGCAGTGCGGACAGGATTTTCACATTCGAGAATTGCCATGAGTGCAGGGAAGGCACAAACTCTGTCGTCGTGTCCGTAAGCACCGATAAGAGAACGGTCAAATCCGATATCAACAGCCTTGAATGAGGGTACGGCTTCAAGTTCTGCTGAGACGAAATCATTATTAACAATTCCGTATTTTTCATGAAGAATATTAATAATATTAAGTTTAACTTTTTCAGATTCGGAGTCATTATTAAACGGGCGGCTTCCGATAAGAATATTAAGCTCTTCGCCTTTTATTCCTTCGTCCAGAGTGCGTTTTGATTGTTCACGGCCGAGATGAGGGAGAAGATCGGTTATTACAAACTGCGGGTCGCCCTCATCCTCGCCGATGTTTATTTCTACTTTGCTTCCATCAGGTTTAATAACAACACCGTGGAGAGACAGAGGAATAGCAGCCCATTGATATTTTTTTATTCCGCCGTAGTAGTGAGTTTTAAAAAGTGCAAGCTCACTTTCTTCATAAAGCGGATGCTGTTTCAAATCAAGACGTGGAGAGTCGATATGTGCGGCGGCAATATCTACGCCATTTTTGATATCTTCGCTTCCGATAACAGCAGCCAAAACGGCTTTTCCGCGATTTATGCGATAAACTTTGTCCCCGGATTTCAAAGGTTTGTTCGAATCAAATTCTTTAAAACCGGCAGATTTTAGTTTTTCTTCAGCAAATTTTACAACTTCTCTTTCGGTTTTGCAGTTTGTTATAAATTTTTTATAATCTTCGGCAAAATCATAGATTTTCTTTTCTTCGTCTTTTGAAACTCTTTGCCAACCATTTTTTGCTGGTGGCATGAGTTTCTCTTTAAGCATAGCAGCTTCGGTTTTTTCCATAAAATCAAGTCCTTTCGGAAATTTATTCAAAATGTCATTTTGTTTTCGGCTTTTTTGATAAGCCTTAAAAGACTTTTATATTCATTCTTATATATTAAAGAAAATTCGCGGTTTGAAATATTGAGAACGTTCGGGTCGGGAAGGGGGAGAGAACCTGCCTGTTCATTTACGGTACAGCTGACTCCGGCTTCAGAAACCTGCATTGCAGCGTCTGCCATTGCACGATATTTGTGCCTTGAAACACCGAAAATTGAATTATCTGCATCATCATTTTTACAAAGCTGACGCAGTATTCGGTATACAGCCAACATAATAAAATCGCTGACTTCATCGGCAAATGCTTCACTTCCGCAACGATCTATTAAATCGTAAATTATATCCAGTGTTTTTATTATTGCCGTTTTATCAGGATTATCAGCTGTTTCTTCGGAATTATTATCGATAACATCAGAAATTCCAAGCAGTGTATCACAGGAAACTCCGTAAAATTCTGCTGCTCTTATCAAAAAGTCGAGTCCGCATTCGCGAACTCCTTTTTCATAGTGCGAAAGCAATGCCTGAGATACGCCAAGGCTCATAGCAGCCTGTTTTTGAGTAATGCCTTTCTGCCTTCGTAATTCGGTCATGATTTTTGCGAAATTATTCTCCATATTACTATTCCTCTTGAATTTATACGCTCTGTATATTATAATACTTTAGTAATCATTTGTAAAGAGGGTTATTCGTTTGAAAACATATAAAATACATCTTATCAGACATGGGCTTGACAAGCCGGCGGGAGTGATAAGATATATCGGAAAAACCGATGTGCCCCTGACGGCAAGGGGACGTGAAGAGATATTGAAGCTTGATGGAGAGGGAATTTATCCGTTTGCCGAGCGGTTGTATTCAAGTCCGCTTAAAAGATGTACTGAAACACTTGGTCTTATTTATCCCGACAAACAGATAATTACTGCCGGCGGACTTTCCGAATGTGATTTTGGAGATTTTGAGGACAAAACAGCTGAAGAGTTAAAGGAGAGGCCTGAATATGTGGATTGGCTTTCAGGTCAGACTCCGCCTAACGGTGAGTCAACTGATAATTTTGTAAAACGGTCGGTGGTGGCATTTGCAAAAATAGTTGAAGATTTAATGCACGACGGAGTAACAGATTCGGTCATCTGTGCCCATGGAGGTACAATTATGGCGGTGCTTTCCACATGCGGACTTCCGGAACTCCCCTTTAATGAATGGGTATGTGCTCCGGGACGCGGATATACACTAAGAATAACTCCCAGTGTTTGGATGAGGGGATATAAAGCCGAGGTTATCGGGGAAATATAATAAAAAAACCGCTGAAAAGAAATTATCAATCTTTTCAGCGGTTTTTATTTATAAATCAAAGAATAGAAAGAATCAATTCTTCTTAAGAAGACATTTTTTATAAAGGTTTTTTTGGTCTTGTTGTTTTGAAACTTTTCATTATATGTTCAAGATAATCATTTTAATTCTATGGAGTCAGTGCGATAGATAAATTTGACCTGTCCGTCCATATTGTCAGAAATGCCGGAGAAAGATTTATATTTCTTGGATACGTCAACTGTGGCTTTTAATCTTGTAAGAAGTCCTCTAAGATCTCCGTTTACGGCATTAGTTAATTTTTGAACGCCTTTTTCATTAAATTCTTTAAGTCCATCTGAAAGCTTCATTGCTCCGTCACGCAATTCTGAAACACCGTCAATCAGTGCCGGAGCTCCGTCTTTTAGTACCAGAATTCCATCATACAGCTCATTCATTCCGGCATGCAGTTCTGATGTACCGTTTTTCAATTCATTTGTGCCGGAACTTAAACTATCTGCACCATTTTTAGCAGCTGAGACTCCCTCAGTATAGTTTTCAAGACCCATATAGAAAGTATTGTAACTATCAAGCTGTTCTTTCAAAGCACTGATACTTGCAGCACCTGATTTTGCTTTTTCGAGTGCCGATGTAATTTGTCCCTGAACTTCTGCTGAGTTCATATTTTGTTCAATAAGTATTTTGATTTGTTCAGCAGTTTTTGAATCGATCAGTGTCTGGATGTCGGAGGAGTTCATCTGACTTTCCACATTTGTATCAATCATAGTTTTTACCGATTCGGTTGACATTTGTTCATTTACAGCTGAGATGACCTGTGCTTGTTGTTCGGAAGAAATTATCCCGGCTGCAATGCCTTTATCGTAATCTTCTTTGGTCATGTTCATAGAGGCGAGAACTTGAGTTTCTACTCCGGCACGCACCGATTCGGTTACTTTTGATGTTATTTCTTCTCGAACAGAAGAAGTAACAACCGATTTGATTGTGTCTTTTTGTGAATTAACTTTATTTGTTACAGTTTCAAGAGCTGTTGCTTGTGCCTGCTTTGCCACATTGGTTTCATCCAGGGAAATGATAACATCGTTTAAAACTTTTGCATAATTTTCAATTGTCAGTTTTGGAACATTGAGGCCGGCTGAAGAAATTTGTGAGTTGGCCATTGAAAGAAGCGAGTCAAAAACTTGTTTTGAACCTGAAGTCAATGCAGAATTATTTGATTCGAGCTTTTCAAGACCGCTTGCAAGTTCTTTTGCACCGTTATTAAGTTCTCCGGCTCCTTTATCAAGAGTTTCTGACCCGTTTTTAAGTTTGTAAGCTCCTTCTGCCAGTTTGTTTATGCCATCTACAAGTTGACCGGATTTATCCAAAAGAGTACACATTCCGTTATAAAGTCTAGACGATCCGTCTGTAAGCTGTTTCATTGCACTTGTAAGCTCATTTATAGAGTTAGTAAGTTCATCAGCTGAATTGAGCTTTTCTGAGTCTAAATTGCTGAATATTTCATTAGTTGCGATTGTCACAGTATTCATCAGCTCAAAGTTTTCCACATCTGCACTTATTTCCACATAATTTGGAACTTTGAATTTTTGTGAATCTATACCGAGATTATCCTGAAGCCCGGGAAATGCGATACCAACTACTGCCGTGCGATTTCCGTCATTAATGAGCTTCCCGTTTGATATATCCACATTTCTGAAGATATTATTGTCAAGCAGTATTCCGGTCAGCATAGCAAAGGGAACATACATCTTTTCTTGCTTGCCGTCAATTTCGACCATTTCATATTGATTGTTATTATATTCGAAACGGATCGTAACGTGTCCGCTTTTTTCGGCAAGCTCTGAAGGAGAAATGCTGCGACCATCAAGTTTATAGGAAACGTTTATGTTTACGGGAAGTTCTTTTTCAATATTACCTTGATAATATATATCATTTCCCTGAGCATCCCACACACGCATGTTTTCGGAATTCATGGTATAGGTTTCGTCACTCTTTACATTTTCAACATCGGTTAAATTTGATTTGTCATTAATTTCAGAGCTTCCGAGTGAATTTTTAATCCAGTCACTGACAATAACTTTTTGAACAGTTCCGTCGGCTCCGGCAAGTACATAAACCGTTTCATCTTTTGAAATAGTAGAGTTTTGATTAGAATCGACCGCTTGAGTTAAAACTTTATTTTCATCCTTCTTTTCATTATTCACAGCATATACAGTAGCTCCGATACCGCTTAATAAAAGTGCTGCACATATAAAAAGTGATATAAATTTTTTGAAGTTATTTTTCATTACTAAATACCTCCGAATTAGAAATACAATATTGTTTAGAAATGTTTTTCATGCCCAGAGTTGTGCCGCAAATCAGTTTGTCACAAAGCATAAACAGTGCGGGAAGGATAAATATAACGCACAGCATACTTATAATAGCACCTCTTGCCATGAGCATACACATTGAGCTTATGATATCAATGTCTGAATAAACAGAAACACCAAATGTCGCTGCAAACAGTCCCATGCCGCTTACTATAATGGATGGAATAGATGTTGAAAGTGCGGTAGTTACCGATTGCTTCTTGCTGTTTCCGGAAATTCTTTCCGACTTGTAACGTGTAGTCATTAAAATGGCATAGTCAACTGTGGCACCGAGCTGGATGGTGCTTATGCAAATCGGTGCGATAAACGGTAATGATTGGCCAAAATAATGTGGCAATCCAAGATTGATGAAGATTGCAAGTTCAATAACTGCAATAAGGATAAATGGGAGTGAAATACTTTTTTCCACCAGAGCAATGATTATAAAGATTGCAATTATGGACACGGCGTTTACAACCTTGAAGTCATGGTTTGTTGTTTCAATCATATCTTTCATGCAAGGAGCTTCTCCGATCAGCATGCCGCTTTGATCATATCTCTTTAAAATCGTATTAAGCTCATCAACTTGAGCATTTACGAGATCACTCGCGACATCGTATTCTGAATTAACAAGCATTAGTTCCCATTTGTCGCTTTCTAATATTTCCTTAATACTACTTGGCAGAATTTCTTCCGGAACACTGGGGCCGAGGACAGATTCAAGTCCGAGAACATATTTGACTCCGTCGATCTGTTCCATTTCACTTATCATAGAACGAACTGATTTTGAAGGGAGATTTGAATCAATCAAAATCATATGGGTGGAAGCAATATTGAAGTCTTCAGATAGTTTGGTGTTTGCGATAACATATTCCATATCTTCGGGTAGGCACTGACCCATATCATAATAAACTTCATTATTTGTTTTATTGTATCCGTAGTATGCCGGAGGAATAAGCAAAGCGAATATTACCAGGAATATTGGAAATGTTTTTGTAACTCCTTTAGAGAATTTAGACATGTTGGGAATCAGAGATCTATGTTTAGTTTTTTGAAGAGGCTTATCAAACAAAAGAATAAGAGAAGGAAGGACAGTAACACAGCCGATAACGCCAAATAAAACTCCTTTTGCCATGACGATTCCAAGATCGCGGCCAAGAGTGAAACTCATAAAACAAAGTGCAATGAATCCCGCAATCGTTGTAATGGAACTTCCGACAACAGATGTGAGTGTTTCATTAATTGCAACAGCCATTGCTTCTTTATGATCATCATATTTTTCCCGTTGCTCATTGTAACAATGCCATAGGAATATGGAGTAATCCATAGTAACAGCAAGCTGTAAAACCGCAGAAAGTGCCTTTGTTATATATGAAATTTCTCCGAAAAAGTAATTTGTTCCGAGATTCAAAAGAATCATCATTCCGATGGAGGCGAGAAATACAAAAGGAACCAGCCAGCCGTCAAGGAATACTAACATGGCAATGCTTGCAAACAAAACTGCCAGACCTACATAAATCGGCTCTTCTGCTTCACAAAGATCTTTAAGGTCAGTAACAAGTGCCGACATGCCTGAAACAAAACACTGTTTTCCGGCAATGGAGCGAATTTCACGAATGGCATCCATAGTGACATCGGCAGAGGTTGCACTGTCAAAGAATACTGCCATCATAGTTGAGTTTTCTGTGTTGAATTCATTGTATAGTTTATCCGGAAGAAGTTCTTTTGGAACCGATATATCAGCTAGTGAACTATACCAGAGAACAGTTTCTACATGTTCAACTTGTTCGATTTTTTGCTTTAATTTATCAACATCTTTATCAGGCATATCTTCAACAATTATAAAAGAAAAAGCTCCCTTTCCGAAATCATTGAGCAATTCATTTTGCCCGATAACCGTGTCCATCTCTTCGGGAAGGTAATTCAACATGTCATAATTGATTCTTGTGTTGACCATACCGAATATTGAGGGGATCATCAGCAATACTGTAACTATGAGAATTGGAATACGGTATTTTACGACTCCCTTTCCGAATTTCGTCATATTTTGTTACCTCTTTTCGTCATGTTCGATATATATAGTATCAGGACGCTCATCTTCCGACCGTACTGCTTTGACGGTGTATGATACAACAATTATATTTTGAATACCATCTATAATTAAGGTTGCTCCAAGTAAAATGGTCAAAGCTTTCGCACCATTGAACGGATTGATTATTAAAAATAAACCGCCGATACAAGTTAGAATTGCAAGTACCAAAATACTCCACCAATTCTTCATTCCAAACAAATATGCATCTCTTGAAGTCTGGATTTTAAAAACTCCGTCCATCAGTACAAATAATCCTATTATTACCGGTACAATTTTAACAACATCTGTCGGATGTATAAGCAAGAGAATCCCGGAAATTAAAGCGAAGATGCCCAGTGCAAAATCGAACTGGAATGCCAGCCGGAATAAATCTTTTGAAAAATATCCGATTAATTTTATAATACCAAATAATGTGATAATTCCGCCGATTACATAGCAGATAGCCAAAGCGGAAATTTCGGGAAACAGAATCAGTATTAGTCCGAGCATAATTATTATGATCGAAACAACTATATACCCCCATTTTGCTTTTTTAATAAGATCCATAAAGTTACTCCTTTTCATATATTTCTATTTCTATATTGTCATTATAGTTTTCAGAGTTTGTTTTAAAAACAGACAAAAAGAGCCGTGTGCATAAAAATTATGCACACGGCTCTTTTTGTATAAAAATATTATGTATTATGAATTCGTTCGAGTGTCTGACGGATATTGCCTTCAAATATTTTCCCTATTTTATGAATTACCGGTTCCGGATTATCTTTCATTCCGCGTTGCAGCCATTCCAAAATTATTCCTACAACCGCATGTTTATAGAACAGAGAAATATAGATAATATCTTCATCGGTTACATTTAGCCCTTTTGCCTGTTCCTTTACGAATGAAAACATTAGTTCCTGAGAAATTTGATACAAATAACGTTCTAACTGAATATGGTTAGCAGAGTTATAAATATGGTAAATTGCCTTTTTGTTCTGCATTGCAAATTGAGTGGCTTCAATAAATCCTTCTTGCCATGAACTCATTGGAGGATATGTTTCAAGAGCCTTTCGGGTTTCTAATTCAAATATATCTTCAACCAGTGCATAAATATCTTGATAGTGATAATAGAAGGTATTTCTATTAATGCCGCAATCTTCAACAATATCCTT
>CABUCT010000008.1 GCA_902490145.1 uncultured Oscillospiraceae bacterium | reverse complement strand
ATAGATGAAAAGATTATAAATGAACTTGGAAGCTTTACGCCTAAAGAGGTAATTGCCAACAGTGAATCTGCAACAAAATCTGTTTTATTATTTATAAAGGACAAGCTTGGTTGTTGTTTTGATCTTTTGAGTGATGAGGAATTTTCTTCGGAGAGGTCAGAAGAAATTCTTAAAAGACATTTTAAAACCAATGATATTTCATCTCTTTCGATAGAACACGGTTCTCCTGAAGCTATTTGTGCGGGTACGGCTCTTAAATACCTTTTTAATACGCGAATGACCGGACTTGAAAATATCAATAGGATAAATGTTTACAGCAATGCTGAGTTTATGAAACTTGATATTTCTGCAAGGCGGAATCTTGAACTTTTTGAAACAATGCGTTCAAAAGATAAAAAAGGATCGTTGCTTTGGGTGGTTGACAAAACGGAAACGGCAATGGGAAAACGCATGCTTCGCTCATGGATTGAACAGCCTCTTATAAATCCTGCGGCAATCATACGTCGTCTTAATGCAGTGGCTGAACTTAGTTCAGATCATATGTTATGTTATGAACTCTCTGAAACGTTGTCTGGAATTTTCGATATCGAAAGACTTATGACCCGCGTGGTATATTCGAGTGCCAATGCACCCGATATGCTGTCACTGGCTTTGGCCATTTCCCATCTTCCCGAACTTCGTTCAAAACTTTCATCCGTTAAGTCGGCTATGCTTTGTGATATTTATAATTCTATTGACGAACTTGAAGACATAAATCAAATGATTTCTTGTGCGATTGATCCCGAAGCACCTGCAATAATGCGTGACGGAGGAATGATCAAAGAAGGGTATAATGTTGAACTTGACAGCCTCAGAAACGATATGAATGGCGGAAGCAGCATAATCGCCGAAATCGAGGCAAGAGAAAGAGAAAGAACAGGAATTAAAAATCTTCGGGTAAGATACAACAAGGTTTTCGGTTATTATATAGAAATAACAAACTCCTTTAAACATCTGGTTCCGGATAATTATATACGAAAACAGACCACAACTAATGCTGAAAGATACATAACCGAAGAACTCAAAAATCTTGAACACAGAATACTTGGGGCAAGGGAGCATTCTATCCGTCTTGAGCATGAATTGTTTTCAGAACTCAGAAATCGTGTGGCAAAGGAATTTCCCCGTGTTCAAAAAACTGCAGAGGCAGTTGCAAAACTTGATGTTCTCACCTCATTCGCTAATGTGGCTATTCAGAGAAAATATTGTTGTCCTGAAATTTCATCTGATGGCAAAATTGAAATAAAAGATGGTCGCCATCCCGTGGTAGAGACTGTAATTGAAACTCCGTTTGTATCCAATGACACACATTTTGACATGAACAAAAATCGCTGTGCGGTAATCACAGGACCGAATATGGCCGGTAAATCTACCTACATGCGTCAGGTGGCACTTATTGTAATAATGGCACAGATCGGTTGTTTTGTTCCAGCTTCATTTGCTCATATTGGAATTGTTGATGCGGTGTTTACAAGAGTTGGGGCGTCTGATGATCTCTTCGGCGGTCAGTCTACCTTTATGGTTGAGATGAATGAAGTTTCTATCATTCTTAAAAATGCAACCAAAGACAGTCTGCTTATTCTTGATGAGATCGGACGCGGAACGTCAACTTATGACGGAATGTCTATCGCCCAAGCAGTGCTTGAATATATAATTTCTAAAAAGCTTGGGGCAAAGGCAATGTTTGCCACCCATTATCACGAACTTACTCAGGTTGCCGAAAAACTTGAGGGTGTTAATAATTTTAACATTGCGGTAAAAAAACGTGGTGATGATATAACATTTTTAAGACGTATTGTTCCGGGAGGAGCCGACCGAAGCTACGGTATTGAAGTGGCAGCACTTGCGGGTGTCCCAAAAACAGTGGTAAAGCGTGCAAAAGAAATTCTTGCCGAGCTTGAGTCAGGCGACTTTAAACAGATTGAAACCTCAAAGCCCGAACCAGAAGACGATTTGGTGCAAATGTCGCTTTTAACCGAAGATTCAAATGAGGTGCTGAATCGGATTAATGCTCTTGATATGGATACATTAACGCCTATTGAAGCATTAAATGAGCTTTACGAATTGAAAAAGCTTGCAAAATCATATTAAAACACAAGATTTTAAAACGGAGGTGATGAAATGCCAAGGATAAATATTCTTGATAAACATACGGCAGAGCTTATTGCTGCAGGTGAAGTGGTTGAAAGACCGTCTTCAGTTGTGAAGGAGCTTGCCGAAAACTGTGTTGATGCAGGGGCAAAATCGGTAACTGTTGAGATTTCAAACGGAGGCATTTCATATATCCGTGTTACAGATGACGGTTGTGGTATTCTTCGTGAGGATATTAAAAAAGCTTTTATTCCTCATGCCACCAGTAAGATCGTCACCGAGAGTGACCTTGCGGCAATCGGAACACTCGGTTTCAGAGGAGAGGCACTTGCAAGTGTTGCGGCTGTTGCCAAGGTAGATGTGTTGACCAAAACTCCTGAAGAAAACTTCGGAACAAGATATGTTATCGAAGGAGGCGAAGAAAAGCTTCTTGATGATGCAGGATGTCCAAACGGAACCACTGTTATTGTAAGAGATCTTTTCTTCAACACTCCCGCACGAATGAAATTCTTAAAGAAAAATGTTTCAGAGGCTAATGCGGTAGCCGATGTGCTCGACCGCATGGCATTGTCGCACCCGGAGGTTTCATTCAGATTTATCCGAGAAGGAAAAGAAACACTGTTCACTGCAGGCGACGGTAATCTTTATTCGACAATATATTCGGTTTACGGAAAGGAATTCACTACTACTTTAATTCCGGTTGAATACGAAAGCAACGGAGTTAAAATAAGTGGATTTGTTTCAAAACCTCTTGCTGCCCGAAAAACACGAAGTATGCAGCTGTTTTTTATAAACGGTCGATTTGTCAAAAGTAATACTGCTTCGGCTGCCCTTAGCGAGGCATACAGAAATTCAATCATGGTTGGAAAATTTCCGGCGTGTGTTTTGCATATTGATTTTCCGTTAAATCAAGTTGATGTCAATGTTCATCCTGCAAAGATTGAAGTGCGTTTTTCTAATGAAAAACCGGTTTTTGACACGGTTTATTATGGGGTAAAGACTGCTATTTCAAAGCACGATACCCGTCCGGAGATAAATCTTTCTGATAATGCCGGGCTGTCTAAGAATCCGTTTTTGAAAAAACAGGATTTCTTCAAAAAGAACGATACATTTACTGAACAGAGGTTTAATATGCCTTCAGTAACAAGAAGTGAGATAAAATCTGAGTTTAATCCTTCTTTTAAAAGTGTGGGTAAGACCAATATTGACGTTATGGTTGAGCTTGCAAAAGAAAGTACACCACCGAAAACACCAAACAATATTTTATCGGAAGACAGAGGAACCTTTAAAACTGAAGATTTATCTTTGAGTGATGACGGAGTATCTGTTTATGGAAATTCAATGCCGAAGAAAAAAGATGATCCGGTTGTCCAAAACAAAGATTTTATAAATCAAAATAATTTAGTAAATAATAAAAATGTAAAACCTGAAAATGCGATCTGTGATATAGTAACCGATAAACCCGATGTTCCTGAACCCAGACTTATCGGCGAAGCTTTTAGTACATATATTATTGTGGAAGTAGGCAAAAAACTGCTTCTTATTGACAAGCATGCCGCTCATGAAAGAATTATTTATAATAAGCTTTGCGAGCATCACAATGCTGCTTCGGCTCAAATGTTAATGGAGCCTGTCACAGTTACTTTAAGAAAGACCGAATATAATTTGCTTCTTGATAATAAAGAGCTGCTTGAAAAAGCGGGAATTATTGCCGAGGATTTTGGAATCGGATCGGTTATAATTAGGTCGGTACCTATGTGTCTTGACAGCGAGAGCGTTTCTTCACTTATTGAAGAAGTGATTGATCGGCTTTCAAAAAATCCCAATCAGGTTTCAACCGAAAAATTGGATTGGATTTATCATTCTATTGCCTGCCGAGCCGCAGTAAAAGCCGGAGATAAATCAGATTTTTCCGAACTTATGGTTCTTGCTGCTAAAATTATTGAGGATGATAATATTCGATATTGCCCTCACGGAAGGCCTGTGGCGATATGGCTTTCAAAACATGAACTTGAAAAGCAATTCGGCAGGGTGTAGATATTATGTCAAAAATAAAACTTGTGGCAGTAGTTGGACCGACTGCCAGCGGAAAAACCGATCTTGCCGTAATGATAGCTGAAAAGTTTAATGGAGAGGTTGTCTCATTCGATTCAATGCAAATATATGATTTTGCACCAATAGCGACCGCAATGCCTACTGATGACGAAATGAAGGGAATACCTCATCACATGCTGGGAATTGCAAAGCAGGGAGAAAATTTTTCAGTTTCACAATATACCGAGGCTGCATCTTCAATAATTCAAGATATATCAGATCGGGGAAAACTTCCGGTACTTGTCGGCGGAACGGGTTTTTATTATTCCGCACTTATAGATAACATAAAATTTTTGCCCGAAGGTTTTAATAAAAAAGTCAGGCAAGATTTACTTTCAAGGGTGGAAAGCGAAGGCCTCAAAACTCTTTATGATGAACTTTTGAGAATTGATCCAAAGTCAGCGGAAAGAATAAACCCAAACGATCAAAAAAGGATATTAAGAGGTCTTGAAGTTTATTATAGTACAGGGAAAACTCTTACTTATCAAAGGAATAAATCGAGGATGGAGCCGTCTGTGTATGATCCATGTGTTATTGGTCTTAACTTTCGTGATCGGCAAAAGCTTTATAACCGAATAAATCTTCGAGTAGATAGAATGATGGAAAACGGTCTTTTGGAAGAAGCCGAAAGAGTTATAAGTTGTGACCGTGGCGGAACGGGAATGCAGGCAATCGGAATCAAGGAATTAAAACCCTATTTTAACGGTCAAACCACTCTTTGCGATGCAACAGAAAAAATAAAGCAGGAAACACGAAGATATGCCAAGCGGCAGTTAACGTGGTTTCGCCGCGACGAGCGAATAAATTGGATTTTTCTTGACGAACTTTGTCGAGAAAATATTTTGAAATACGCCGAAAATATTATGGAAAAATATGGAATAGTGTGATATACTGTTCCTCACAGAAAAAAAGAAATGAGGAACACAAAATGAACACAAAATTAAATTTACAGGATAGCTTTTTAAACCAAGCAAGGAAAATGGGTATTCCGATCACTGTTTTTTTAACTAATGGATTTCAGTTCCGTGGAACGGTCAAGGGATTTGACAGTTTTACGGTTATACTTGATAATGATGGACGTCAGAATATGGTTTACAAACATGCAATTTCGACAATTGTACCGTTCCGTAACATCGAGCTTATGGAAAACGGAAACTGTGAAGAATAAATAAGGGGAAAATACAAAAATGGCAAAGGGTAAGAATACCAAAAAAATAATATCTATTGTTGCATCGGCACTTGTACTTTTGTATATGGGCTTTCAGCTTCATAGTGTGTTAAATAAAGGTATTTCGACCGAATTTGCCGTTCCGTATACATATAATCAAAAAATATCCGCAACAGGATATGTGGTAAGAGACGAAGAAATAATTGCATCTGAACATGGTGGCGGAGTGGTAGGCTACTGTCAGCAAAACGGAAGTAAGGTTGCGGCAGGAAGCGTGGTAGCCGAGGTTTTTTCAACCGAGGATCAGGCAAATGCTAAAAACCGTATTTCGGAAATAGACAGTTCTCTTGAAAAACTCAAAGATCTTCAGGAATCAGGAAAACAGTATGCAGTCAGTGCCGAGCTTCTTAACCTCAAGATAAACGAGAGAATAAATAATTTGCTTAATATAGCTGACAGTGGAAGTTTCAACGGATTTGACGATGCTTGTGATGATTTGCTTGAAAGTATGAATAAAAAGCAAATCGCCACAGGCTCGCTTTCCGGTTTTGAATCAAGCACCGAACAGCTTAAATCCGAAAAAGCATCACTTGAGTCGATTGTGGGTACCCCGTCGCAGATCACATGCCAAAAGTCCGGATATTTTGTAAATCAGGTTGACGGGCATGAAAACCGGATAACAGTAGAAGCTTTGGAAAAAATGACAGTGGACGAGCTTTCGGCAGTGGAAAACATCGAAGTTTCAAAAAGCAGCAACGCTGTGGGAAAGGTCATTTCAGGAAATGAGTGGTATATTGCCGCTGTACTCGAAAATAAAGATATAAAACAAATGTCGTTGGGAGACGAGATAAAAATTTACATACCAACGATGACCTCAAATGAGCTTTTATGTAGCGTTGCTTTTATGAATGTCGATTATGCAGCAGAGAAAACTATGGTTGCTTTTAAGTGCAATCGAATGGAGACCGATCTTTCAGACATCCGAATCGAATCAATTGAAGTATGTGTCAATACTTATCAGGGACTGCGGGTAAAAAGTTCGGCAGTCAGGATAATCGAAGGCGTCACAGGCGTATATGTAATTTCTGGTATAAATGCTGATTTTAAGACAGTTGAATTACTTTATTCGGATTCGGTATTTGCTGTTTGCAAAGTAAATTCTGATAGTTCATCAGGTCTTAAAATATATGATGAGGTAATAGTGGATGGGAGCGACTTATATGATGGAAAAACAGTTAAGTAGCGATTTTTTTAGATCTAAAAAGTCGGATTTTGACGAGAATATAAAGATCATTCGTGAAAATATTGAAAAGGCAGCCGAATTGTCGAATCGGAAAGCAGAGGATATAAGTATTCTGGCAGCTACCAAGACGGTTGCACCCGAGCTTATAAATTATGCAATTTCCAATGGTATTAATCTTATAGGAGAGAACCGTGTTCAGGAATTCCTTTCAAAGGCTGACGAGATAAATCTGGATGCTGATTCGATCCATTTTATAGGTCATTTACAAACTAATAAGGTATCACAGATAATAGACAGAGTATCAATGATAGAATCTGTGGGAAGTCTGCATTTGGCAGAAGAGATATCAAAGCGAGCTAAAAGTGTCGGCAAAAAAATGCCGATTCTTATAGAGGTTAATGTGGGAGAAGAGGCTTCAAAAAGCGGAATTTCTCCGTCAAAAACCGAAGAACTTGTATATGAAGTGTCGAAATTAGAGGGAATAAGGGTAAAGGGACTTATGACAATTCCTCCGATTTCCGACGATCCCGCTAAAACAAGACAATTTTTTTCGAATATTTACAAACTGTTTGTTGACATACGGGATAAAAAAATAGATAATATAGATATGTGTTGTCTCTCTATGGGAATGTCCGGCGATTACGTCGAGGCAATAGCCGAAGGAGCCACTCAGGTTCGTATAGGCTCGGCACTGTTCGGGAAACGACTTTACACTTAAATTTAATATAACGGAGGAAAAAATTATGAGCTTTATGGACAAAATTAAATCGGTAATGAATGCACCCGATGACGACTATGATTATGACGAGACACCGGAAACTTCAGAAAATAATTTCTCAGCTTCTTATACCAGAGATGAAGAACCTGTAAATTCGGGAAAGAAAAACAAGGTTGTTAACATTCATGCAACCACACAGCTTCAGGTTGTTTTGGTAAAACCTGAGCAATTTGCTGATGCTCAATCTATCGGCGATCATCTTAATGACAAACGTACTGTTGTATTAAATCTTGAATCCACTCCAAAAGATGTTTCAAGACGCCTTGTGGATTTTCTCAGCGGAGTTGCATATGCTAATCACGGGACTATAAAACGTGTTGCAAACAGCACATTTATCATAACACCATATAATGTAGGTATTATGGGAGATATGCTCATGGACGAACTTGAAAGCAGCGGACTTTATTAATAGTTGTGTCTTATGATATTACGGTTTGATGGAGGGACAATATGATAACGGTTAAAGATGTCAGAGAGTCTACCTTTTCACGCTCTGCAAGGGGGTATAAGGTAAACGAAATAGATGATTTTCTCGATGAAGTTGCTGATACTATCGAAAAGCTTACAAACGAGAATGAAACTCTTCTCAAAAAAATGGAGCTTCTTGCTGCAAAGGTTCAGGAGTATCGTGATGACGAGGATAATATCCGTGCAGCACTTGTCACTGCACAGCGTTCATCTGAACAAATAATCAGAGAAGCAAATGCCCAAAAAGAGCAGATTTTGCTTGATGCTAATGCAAAAGCTAAGACCATAGTGGATGATGCAACACAAGAAGCAGATGAAAAATTAAAGACTTCTCAGGAAAAGTCTGTCATCATTGTTAACGAAACAAAAGAAAAGGCCACTAAGGTTATTAATGAAGCCAAGGAAAAGGCCGGCCGGATGCTCACCGAGGCAAGAGAAGGAAGCCGCGAAGAACTGGAAAGATTTGAAGCTATTAAGAAGCAGGCGTTGGATTTTCGTTCTGCACTTATACAAATGTACAAGGATCAGTTTGAAATAATCAAAAACGGAGGACGCAACTCAAAAAATGAGATTGCACCTGAGAAAACTGATGTAAAGAATGCGGAAGAGAATAATACATACACAAAGCAAGCTTCTGAAGAGGAAAAAACCGTTGAACCTACTGTTGAACCGATAGATCCAGCTGAGTCCGAGATTCCCGACGAACCGGAAGTTCCTGCTGAACCTGAGGATATCCCTGCTCCGGTGTCTAATTCATCTGCCGGAAAAGAACCGAAAGAAGAATCAGTTGCGGAAGAAAGCAACGGAATATTCGGGGGCTTTAAGATTGATGATTCCACAGAGCAGCCGGAGATAAATCAGTTTTCTTTTAACATGAAAGGTAATGCTGAACAAAAAACTGTTGAATCAAATAATAACGATAAAAAAAGTGGTTTCTTTCATCGCAAGAAATAATTGAAAAGGGGATAACCAAATGCCACAGGATTACAATAAGACACTTAACCTGCCTTCTACCGATTTTCCTATGAGAGCAGGTCTCCCGCAGCGTGAACCAAAGGTTCTGGAAGAGTGGGAAAATGATAAAGTATATGATAAGGTGCTTGAAAAGAATGAGGGAAGACCTCTCTTTGTTCTTCATGATGGGCCTCCTTATGCAAACGGTGATATTCATATGGGTACTGCCCTTAATAAAGTTTTGAAGGATTTCATAGTACGTTATAAGAATATGTCCGGATTTAAAGCCCCGTATGTTCCTGGGTGGGATACACATGGTCTTCCAACTGAACTCAAAGCTCGTGCAAAGGCCGGAATTACTGCTGATTCAACCATTCCTGACACTGAGCTTCGCGATATTTGCCGCGATTTCGCTTTGGGATATATTGACGGTCAGAGAAACCAGTTTAAACGTTTGGGCGGAATTGGCGAATGGAATAATCCTTATATCACTTTGACGCATGATTTTGAGGAAACCCAGATAAAAGTATTTGCCGAAATGGCAGATAAGGGATACATTTATAAGGGACTGAAACCGGTCTACTGGTGCCCCGAATGTAATACTGCACTCGCCGAGGCTGAAATTGAATATGCAGAGGATCCCTGCCATTCAATTTATGTCAAATTCAAAGTTACCGATGATCTCGGTAAATTGAAAGATATGGGTGCCGATATTGAAAATACGTATTTTGTAATTTGGACCACCACTACATGGACTCTTCCCGGAAATGTCGCCATATGCGTGGGTCCACAATTTGAATATTGTCTCATAAAAGCCGGAAAAGAGTATTATGTTATGGCTGATGGACTTTATAAGGCTTCTATGGCAGCTGCTAAAATTGAAGATTATGAAGTTATCGGTCGTATTATGGGCAGTGAACTTGAAGGCATGAAAACCGCTCATCCTTTTATTGAACGTACATCTCATGTTATTGTCGGCGATCACGTTACTCTTGAAAGCGGTACCGGCTGTGTTCATACTGCTCCCGGGTTTGGTGTTGAGGACTTTGAAGTTTGCAAGAACTATGATTTCCTTGAGATCACTGTACCGGTAAATAATAAAGGAGTACTTACTTCTGAAGCAGGAATGTTTGAAGGTCTGACGACTGATGAGGCAAATAAAGCCATTGCGAAGCATCTTGATGAAACCGGCAATCTTTTTGCTATTGAGAAGATTATCCACCAGTATCCGCATTGCTGGCGTTGTAAAAAGCCGGTTCTTTTCCGTGCAACCAGTCAGTGGTTTTGCTCCATTTCCGATTTCAGAGATGAAGCGATTGCTGCTGTTGATTCGGTAAAGTGGATTCCCGAATGGGGTCATGACCGTCTTCAGTCAATGATCAGAGACCGTAATGATTGGTGCATTTCTCGTCAAAGAAAATGGGGTGTTCCGATACCTGTGTTTTATTGTGACAAGTGCGGAAAGGAAATTATTGATAAACCTGCAATGCTGAAGGTTGCAGAAATTTTCGGCAAAGAGGGAACAAATGCTTGGTTCGAACGTGAAGCCAAAGACTTCCTACCCGATGGTTTTAAATGTCCTCATTGCGGAAATACTGAGGGATTTACTAAAGAACGCGATATTATGGATGTTTGGTTTGATTCCGGATCAAGCCATTTCGCAGTTTGCCAGAATCGTCCTTACCTCAAATGGCCTGCCGATGTATATCTTGAGGGTGCAGATCAGTACAGAGGCTGGTTTCAGTCTTCAATGCTTACTTCTGTTGCAGTTGAGGGTAAAGCCCCTTATAAAACCGTAATTTCTCATGGATGGGTCGTTGACGGTGAAGGAAGGAAAATGTCCAAATCTTTGGGCAATGGTATAAATCCCGATGACATTGTGAAACAATATGGTGCCGAGATATTACGCCTTTGGGTCGCGTCTTCCGATTATCATGCTGATATTCGTATTTCTCCCGAAATCTTAAAACAGCTTTCCGAAGGATACAGAAAAATCCGCAATACTGCAAGATTTATTCTTGGATGTATTGGTGATTTTGATCCGAATAATGATATGGTTGCGGATGATAAGCTCGAAAGTATCGATCGCTGGGCAATGATGCGTCTTGATCGACTTATTGAAGAAGTTACAGATGGATATGAAAATTATGAATATCATAATGTATATCATGCAGTTCATAATTTCTGCGTTGTTGATATGTCCAATTTCTATCTTGATGTTCTTAAAGACAGACTTTATGTTGAAAAAACCGACAGCGTTACCCGTCGTGCTGCTCAGACTGTTATTTACAGAATTCTTGAAGCACTGACTTTGCTTGTTGCTCCTATTCTTGCTTTTACCTCTGATGAAATTTGGCGTAGCATGCGTCATACTGATTCAGTAAATGCTGAACATGCAATTCTTAATGACATGCCAAAGGCCTATGGGCTTGAATGCGAGGCAGGATTTGTTGAAAAGTGGGAAAAGATTCATTCACTTCGCGACAACGTTCAAAAGGCTTTGGAAGAAGCCAGAAATTCTAAGATCATCGGTGCTTCTTTGGAAGCAAAGGTTACTGTTTTTGCTGATGGAGACATGTATGATTTTATAGATTCGGTTAAGGAAGAACTCGTAGACGTATTTATTGTTTCCGAAATGGAACTGGTAAAGGGCGGAGAAGGCAGCTTCAAGGGAACATTTGAAGGTGTATCCATATCTGTTTCAAAGGCTTCGGGTCATAAGTGCGAGCGTTGTTGGAAATACACAAATGACATCGGTTCAGATTCAAATCATCCTGATATTTGTGCAAGATGTGCAGCGGTCGTTTCTGAATGATCATGAACATTTCAAAACATCGAATTTTTGCCTTGATTGTAGGTGCAATTTTAATTGCTGCGGATCAGTTTGCGAAGATTTTTGTTGCTCGGAATTTTGATATGTATGAGGAGAAAACTCTTATCAAGGGTATTTTGGAATTTTACTATCTTCCGAATGACGGGGCTGCGATGGGGATCATGTCGGGAAAAGCATGGTATCTTGTTTTTGTTACCGGTGCGGTTATAATAGCTATTCTTATATATATGTTTTTTGGAAGAATCAAGTCTCCGCTCCTTATGTGGTCACTTGGCTTGATAACAAGTGGCGGAATTGGTAATCTTATTGACCGTATAAGGCTTAAATATGTTATTGATTTTGTTCGTTTTCCTGTCAGCTGGTTCAATTATTCTTTTAATATTGCCGACTGTGCCGTTACCATAGGTGCGGCACTTATCATGTTGTATTTTATAATTGATATTTTTAAATCAAAACAAAAAAATGAAGCTTGAAACTTACGTATTTAAATCTGAAAATTTGGTCCGTCTTGATGCTGCTTTGTGCATTGTGGATAATAAGCTCACACGGTCATCTGCAGTAAGACTGATAGAAGACGGAAAGGTCCTTGTCAACAAAAAAATTGTTCCCAAAAGTTTTAAGGTTTCCAACGGAGACGAAATTTCTGTTGAATATCCTGATCCTGTTCCATGTGAAGCTCAGGCAGAAAATATTCCTCTTGATATTGTTTATGAAGATGACTTACTGCTTGTGGTGAACAAACCAAAGGGAATGGTGGTTCACCCCGCCGCAGGAAACCAAAACGGAACACTGGTGAATGCACTTCTTTTTCATTGTGGCGGAAGTCTTTCAGGTATTGGAGGAGTGATTCGCCCAGGAATAGTTCACCGTATTGATAAAAATACAAGTGGACTTCTTATTGTGGCAAAGACCGATGAAGCACATCTTTTCCTTTCCGAACAAATAAAGGAACATTCTTTTACACGCGAATATGAAGCTGTGATAATTGGTCATTTGAAGGACCAAAAGGGTACGGTCTGTGCACCTATCGGAAGACATCCTGTTAACCGAAAACAAATGGCTGTGACCGAGAAAAATTCCAAAAATGCAGTGACTCATTATGAGGTATTAGAAGAATTTAGGGGATACAGCCATGTTCGGCTTAAGCTGGAAACCGGACGCACTCATCAAATACGTGTACATATGGCGTATCTTGGTCATCCGGTTGCAGGTGATGATATTTACGGCGGAAAAAATGCATCCAAAATCATTGACGGCGGCCAGTGCCTTCATGCACGAAAAATCGGATTTATACATCCAAAGACCAAGGAATATATGGAGTTCAGCAGTGAGCTACCAAAGTATTTTACAGATTTTTTAGAGAAGATTAGAAATGCACAATAATATTTTTAAAGATACTATACTTTTTTCAGATATAGACGGAACGCTAATGACATATAAAAAAGAGTTGCCAAAAAGAAATCTTGAAGCTATAAAACACTTTCAGCAGGGCGGTGGAAAGTTTACAATATGTACCGGGCGTTCGGTCGAATCACTAAGAAGAGCAATAGATGTTTCTATTCTTAATTTCCCTGCCATTGTGTTTAACGGCGGTGGTATATATGACTATGAAAATGAGAAATTTTTAAAAGATAGCGTACTGAATCAAGATGTTCGTCACTTTGTAGATGAAATTTTTGAAAAATATCCTGATATCGGTATTGAGATAAATGTGGACGATGTGTTATATTGCGTCAAATATTCCGAGCGTTCTAACAGACACATTCTTACCGAAAGAGATGAATTTAAGCTATATTCTATGGATTCTATTCCTGACGGTCAATGGAAAAAGGTTTTGTTTACGGGAGAAAAAAGGGATATAGACATATTGTCAGAAGATTTTCTTTTACGGAATACTGAGGGCAAGGATTATTATTTTTTGAGAAGTGAACCGGGACTTTTTGAGCTTCTGCCCGCAAGTGCAAAAAAAGGACTTGCAGTTTTTGAAATATCCGAAATGTATTCGGTTCCTATTAAAAATGTGTTCGCTATCGGAGATTATTTTAATGATATTACGATGCTTGAAGCAGCAGGGACTGCCTGTGCTGTTTCAGGTTCACCCAAAGAGGTTATGGATATAGCTGACTATATTTCCTGCCCTTGCGAAGATGGGGCGGTCGCTGATTTTATTAGCTATATTGAGCAAAAAAGGATAAATAAAGGTTGATATCAAACTAGTTATCCCTATTTGATGTCAAAATTTTTTAGGAGGTATTTTTTTGGATAACAAAGAAAAGTTGGAACTTCAAATTGTCGCCAACAAAATCAGACACGGCATTATTGAAGGGGTTTACAACGCAAAATCAGGACATCCGGGTGGTTCACTTTCAATAGCAGATGTAATGGCATATCTCTATTTTAAAGAAATGAACATTGATCCCGAAAATCCTAAATGGAATGGTCGTGACCGTTTTGTTTTATCAAAGGGTCACACTGCTCCTGCACTTTATTCAACCCTTGCAAACCGTGGATATTTCCCTGTGGAAACATTAAAAACACTCAGAAAGATCGATTCTTTCCTGGAGGGTCATCCGGATATGAAGGGAACACCCGGTGTTGATATGAGTTCCGGTTCCCTTGGACAGGGGATTTCAGTGGCAGCCGGAATGGCACTTGCATCAAAGCTTTCAAATGATGCGTTCAGAGTTTATTCTGTGCTTGGTGACGGCGAGCTTGAAGAGGGTCAGGTTTGGGAAGCAGCTATGTTTGCCGGACATAAGAAACTGGATACTCTTTGTGCAATCGTTGATAATAATAATCTTCAGATTGATGGTGAGCTTGAAGAAGTCAACTCTCCTTATCCTATTGCCGATAAATTTAAAGCATTCAACTGGAACACCGTTGAGATCGACGGAAGCGATTTTGATCAGATTGAAGATGCTTTTAATAAGGCGAGAGAAACTAAAGGCTGTCCTACAGCTATTATCATGAAGACTTTAAAGGGTAAAGGTGTATCCTTTATGGAAAACAAGGCATCATGGCACGGCGTTGCTCCAAACGACGAACAATATGAAGCTGCAATGAAAGAGCTTGATGAAGAGCTTGAAAAACTGACAAAATAAGAAACGAAAGGAATGTTATTCTTGGCAGATATAAAGAAACAAGCAACCCGAGAGGCATATGGTGAATCGCTTGTCGAACTCGGAGGAAAATATGATAATCTTGTTGTGCTGGATGCAGACCTTTCAGGTGCAACAAAAACAGCAGTTTTTAAAAAGGCATATCCCGAAAGATTTTTCAATTGCGGAATTGCTGAACAAAACCTTATTGGTGTAGCAACCGGTCTTACGGCTGCGGGCAAGCTGGTATTTTGCAGCTCATTTGCTATGTTCGCAGCGGGACGTGCTTTTGAGCAGGTCAGAAATGCAGTGGGTTATACTCATCAAAATGTTAAAATCGCTGCAACTCACGCTGGACTTTCGGTTGGTGAAGATGGTGCAACCCATCAGTGCAACGAGGATATCGCTCTTATGCGTACTATTCCCGGAATGACTATTTTAAATCCTGCAGACGGATATGAAGCTAAGGCTTGTATGCGTGCTGCTGCAGAATATGAGGGCCCTGTATATCTTCGCTTTGGAAGACTTGCAGTTCCGTTTGTATTTGAACCTGACTGTGAAATTCAAATCGGCAAGGGAGTTCAAATGACCGTTGGCAAGGATGTAACCATCATCTCCACCGGACTTATGACCGGTATGGCTTTGGAGGCTGCGAAAATTCTTAAAAACGAAGGTATTTCTGCCCGTGTCATAAATATTCATACCATTAAACCCCTTGACCGCGAAATTGTAATTGCCGCAGCAAAAGAGACCGGGGCAATTGTTACTGCTGAGGAAGCATCAATTATAGGCGGTTTGGGCGGTGCAGTCAGCGAACTAATTTCTGAAACTGTTCCGACTCCTGTGCTTCGTGTAGGTGTTGAGGATAAATTCGGAACCTCGGGTCCTGCTACTGAAGTTCTTAAAAAATACGGACTTACTCCTGAAAATATTGTGGCAAAGGCAAAGGCTGCAATTGTAATTAAAAACAATAAATAATTATTTAAAATCAAAAGGATATGCCTGTTAAAAAAGGCATATCCTTTTTACTTTCTATTTTGTTTAACGAATTCATTTGATGGGTGATTATGATTTTTGTTAATTATCGACTTTTCAAACGATATAATAAAACCTTTAGCTTAAAAATTGAGCCAAAAGTTTATTATTCTGTTTATACCGCCCCGAGGAGTAAATATACCGAAACAGAAGAAAGACCAAACACTATAGATGATACAAAAATAATAATATTAAAGATTTTAAGGATAATGCTTGAAGACTTTTTACTATTACTTAAAATCTTTGCTAAAAATAATACTCCGACTATAAGTGCTGGAACAGCATATCTGAAATTTTGTGTGCAGGTTTGTGCAAATTCGAAACAGAATTTTATGTAACTCAAAAGTGTTATTGCCCACACGGTTATAAGTGATATTGTAACAACTTTGTCGTATGTATACCATTTCTTTTTTATGCATATGACAATACTGATTATCGAGCAGAGTGCAAGAGTCACATTTGACCAAAACAGGGTTTTGCACATAACGGTTGAAAGTGGCAACAGAAAATCGTCAGCCTTATAAAACAAGGCAAATTCTCCAAAAACGGAAGTTTTCAGCAGACCCAGAATACAATTATATTCTGAGTAAGATGAAGCGTAAGTGTTTTGGTCGGTCCATGCTACGAAAATTCGTTGTAATGACTCTTTTGGGATTTCAAAAAGCCTTTCTAATATTGAATAATTACCAACGTATTGATTGCTTTTGGTACTTAGTGCGGGCACATATGTAAGCGGTACTCCGAACTGTACGGCATTTTTCACTTGCCACCAAAGTCCCAAAGGAGCACATACCAGTATGAAAAGAGCAAACTGCCTTACATATAAAGAAAGTTTATTTCTGTCAGACCTTACATCAATAAAGAATTTTGCAATGAACAACACAGCAATTCCAAATGCCATTAATGCCCCCGAAAGTTTTGTCATCATTGAAAGTCCGAGCGAAACACCCACCGCCATTATACGTTTTATGGACGGATTTTTGTACCATTTTATTGCCGATAAAAGAGCATAAATTGAAAGAGTTATTGACAAAATGTCATTATTCACACTTCCCGCCATAATGATAAATGTGGGATGAAAACATATCAGCGACAGTGGAATAAGCTTGTAATAATTTTTTAATCCCAGTTCATCCATCAGCTTATTTGAAATTATCATGCAACAGGATGAATAAAAAAGAGTTAAAAACTGTATTGATTCGCAGGCGTTTCTGTAGCTATCGGAAATCAACATATTAAAACGAAGCCATAATGCTGCCAAAATATGATGCAGAGGTGGATGATATAACTGCGACAATCCTGTTTCGGTAGGATTTTTATTTGGAAGCTTTAAATATCGGCAGATATATTCTATATATTCTGCATGACGTTCATATTTAAATTCGGTTATCGGACCGTTTTGACCGAATGAGAAGACATCGTGCTGTCGAGTGTCTACAGGGGTATAAAGTACGTAGACAAAACGAATTAAAAATCCAATGACGATAATAAGAAAAATAATGTTGCTGAAATCAGGATCGTATATGAGCTTTTTTTGCTTTGATTTCTGCCTTAAAGAGTTGATAAACATAAAAATTATTATGCACATTAAAACGATTCCGAAAGCGAGCATACAGTTGTTCTTATTTAAAAGAGAAAAACTGGTTTGATCAAAAATAAGTGTACAGCATACACAGATCAAAAACAATGTCAAAAAAGGAAGCTTTTGCGGGGTGAATTCTTTTATTTTTTTCATATCCCGCACTCCTTTTTTATTTCTTTTCGTGATAAGATTGTTCGGTGTTTACGTTCCAAATTTCATTTTTATCGGTGATTTTCCCGTTTATAAAGTCTGAGGCTCGCATTGCAGTGACCATAGAATGATCCATATTGTTATAACGGTGTTGACCGTTTCGGCCAATGCATAAGAGGTTTTCAAATCCATTAAGGTATTCGATTACCTGATCAATTCTTGAATATGTATCAAAATACGCAGGATAGGCCTTTTTAACACGTTCAATGTGAGCGTCTTTAACTTGATCAGAATTTATAATATTCATCTTTTGAAGCTCATTTGAAACAAATTTTATGCAAGATTTATCGTCCATATTCCAAAAGTCGTCGCCCTCACGGCAGAAATATTCAAGCCCTATCCAAACAGTATTTTCCGGATCTTTTAGCATATATGGAGACCAGTTATTAAATATCTGGATTCTGCCAAGCTTTACATTTGTATCCTGAACATAGATCCAACAGTCCGGGACAATATTGCCGAGAGTTTTGATGTTAGTTTTATTTTTCAAATTCAGCTTGTCTAATAAAAGACCAACGGTTACAAAATCACGGTAGGGAAGACCATCTGCGATTTTATTAATATCAGAGGGAACAGGAGTTCCGTCAATATCCGCAATCAGATCTTTTATTGGCATTGATGAAATAAAAATATCTCCCTCAAATGTTTTTTCTCCATTTGGAGTGCTGCATGTTACAGCTGTGATCTTATTTCCATCGCAAATAATTTTTTCTACTTTATGTCGTTTCAAAATGTGTCCGCCGGAATTTTCAATTTCGGATGCAGCGGTTTCCCAAAGTTGACCCGGACCGAATTTAGGATATATGAACTGCTCAATAAGGGAAGTTTCAACTTCATTTTCAGTCTTATTTTTATGAACGGTTTTTGATATCATATCTTTAATAACAGCAGTCACAGAGAGTCCTTTTACCCTTTGTGCACCCCAGTCTGCAGATATTTCTTTTGGATGACGTCCCCAAAGCTTTTCGGTATAGCCTTCAAAAAACATTTCATAAAGTACCTTACCGAAACGATTTATATAGAAATTTTCAAGAGAATCTTCTTCTTTTTTAAAGATGGATGATTTTATGTAGCTTAATCCCGCTTTAACGGTTCTTCCAAAGCCCATGTTTTTAATGGTCTGGAGGCTCATTGAAATCGGATAATCAAAGAATTTATCAAGATAATATATTCTTGAAACCCTGTCTCTGACAAGCATAACATTGTCACTTGATTGAGGATCGGGACCACCGGGGGAAAGTGGTTTTTCACGGCATAAAATGATGTCATCGATGGAATCTTTGCCCTGTATCGGCATAAGTGATTTCCACCATTTCATAACATCGTCGTCTTTAGAAAAAAAGCGATGACCGCCAATATCCATACGATTGCCGTTGTGACAAACCGTTCTGGATATTCCTCCGATTGCATCGCTTTCCTCAAGTATTGTAATATTATATTTGTTATTTCCTGAATTTTTGAGCAGCTCATAGGCTGCAGTAATTCCGGCAGGACCAGCACCGATGATAATAATATTTTTCATTATTTTCGCCTCTGAGCATAGATAATTATATCCTATTTTTTATAAATAAACAATTTTCGAGCAGAAAAGTTCCATAAAAATGCGATTAAAGTTCCGATGATGCTGTTTATTAAAAATATGGATCCGCTGCTTTGAGTAACAAGATGCCCAAGAATTTCAACAACAGCACTTTTAATAATAAGCCCGATGATACCTATTATTACAAAATAGGTAAATTCTTTTATCCGGTTTATCCCGTTACGTTTGAATACCCAGCTTATAGTGAGAATATAGTTTACAATAATTCCAAAAACAAAACCTGCTGCGGCGGAAATAC
>CABUCT010000007.1 GCA_902490145.1 uncultured Oscillospiraceae bacterium | reverse complement strand
TTAAAAGATTATTCTGTCAGCAATCTAAACGCATCCAAAATTACCTATCTAACTTCTGAGATACTTTCTGCTAAAGATGATATCAAAGTAAATTTTTTAAAAGTTGAGGGTGAAGTAGTTGAGGGTGAGGACGGTTTGGCGGAGTTTAATGTTGATCAGGATTCCTTAATTGATCTGATAGTTCGGGTATACTATCAGCCTGCCGAATCATAATCATCATTAGAGTTAAGTGACCTTAATAGACTAAAGATAGATGCATGGAAAATCACCATGCATCTATCTTTTTATAGTTGAACTTGTTTATTTGTAAATTAATTCTCTAAATATTTGAATCTAAATCCACCGATATATCTTATCGTCTCTGAATATGATTGCTCAATAATAAAAAGGGATGACTGAAGAATTTTAATCACCTTTTTTTATCTGTAAAATGTGCTGTTTAACTTTTTAAAATATTGTTTGTCAACTGAATCAATTTGTTCTTTGGTAACACGGTACTGCCAATTACCATTCACCGTTCCCGGCTTATTCATTCGGGTATCACTTCCATATCTTAATATATCCTGTATCGGAAGTATCACAAGTTCCGCCGATGAACGATAAAGGGTTTTTATAATAGCCTCAAAGCCTTCATTCCAATCAGAAATATCTGCACCGCAATATTCAAAGCACCGTTTTCGGCTTTGATCATCAAGTTCCCACAAATATCCAAGAAGGGTGTTATTATCATGCGTTCCCGAATATGCGACACAGTTTTTAACATAATTATGAGGCATATGAAGATTGTTTTCTCCTAAAAATGCAAACTGAAAAACACGCATACCCGGAAATCCGCTGTATTCTAACAGCCTTTTAACATCAGGAGTAATATCTCCTAAATCCTCAGCTATTATCAATTTATTGCCTGCAACAGACTTTATTGCGTTTATTAAACTCTCAGATGGTCCCTTCATCCATTTTCCATCACGGGCAGTTTCAGCATTGCCAGCCACACACCAGAAGCTATCAATGCCCCGAAAGTGATCAATTCTTACTCCGTCAAACATTAAAAGCTGATGTTTAACACGGTCTTTCCACCACCTGTATCCATCCTTTTTCATTTCTTCCCAATTATAAAGAGGATTTCCCCAAAGTTGACCGTCAACTGAAAAATAATCTGGCGGGACTCCCGCCACACCGCAAGGATTATTTTCTTTGTCAATGCTAAATAGCTTTTTATCGCTCCAAACATCACTGCTGTCATAAGAAACATAAAACGGTATATCCCCAATGATTTTTATACCTTTATCAATAGCATAATTCTTTACATCCTGCCATTGAGCAAAAAACTCATATTCTATGAATTCCCACATAAAAAAAACATCAGGATTGTAAGAACCTTTTTTCCATTTGTTCCATGGCTTATAGCTATTCGCTTCCTTTAAAGCCATAAAAACACAAAACTTATATAAATACTCATTTTCTAAAATATACTTTTCAATTTCATTCCTGTTTTTCACACGTTCAGACGCTTTTAATAAAAGAGGCAATCTTTCTTTTCTTAATCGATCATATTCGCAAACATACGGCGTAGACTGTTCGGCCGATTTAAGCTCTCTTTGTGTTAATAATCCCTTATCAAAAAGAACTTTTAAGTCTATAAACCATTGGTTTCCTGCAAATGAAGAATAGGATTTATAAGGAGAATTACATTCATCAACAAGTCCCATAGGCAAGACCTGCCAGTAAGAGAAACCGCAATCTGATAAAAAATCAATAAATTCCTTAGCATTAATTCCAAAAGAACCGCAAGAATAATCTCCCCATAGAGAAGAAACATGCATAAGCACTCCACTTGATCTATTCATCAAGATTTCCTCCCGTAATATTATAATTAATTTTGTTTTAACATTTCTTCCGCAGCAGCACGAGTCAAATCAGAAACAACGGTACCGCCTATTATTCTGGCAAGTTCCTCTACCCTTCCTCTATGATCTAAAAGTTTAACTGAAGTTATAGTACGACCACCAGAAGTGTTTTTCTCAATAAGATAATGGCGATCACTTTTTGAGGCAATCTGTGCCAGATGAGTTATACATATAACCTGCCTTCCACTTGCTGTCTTCTTAAGACGTTGGCCGACTTTATCTGCTGCCCTTCCGCTTATACCTGCATCTATCTCATCAAAAATCAAGGTTTGAGCTTCATTTTTATCATTAAGTACACTTAAAAGAGCCAACATAGTTCTTGAAAGTTCACCACCCGAAGCTATCTTTGAAAGCGGCTTTGGCTGCTCTCCTAAGTTTGCTGAAATAAGAAACTCAACCTTATCAATACCATTATAACAAAGCTCACAAGGCTTTATATCCACCAAAAACTCAACATTCGGCATATTTAAAAATTCAAGCTCACTTTTAACTTTTTTCTGCATTTTTAAAGCAGTTTCTTTTCTTACCTTTGAAATCTTTTCAGCAAGCTCTCGAGCCTGCTTATAGGTATCTTCGATTTCTTTGTCAAGCTTTAATAAGCGATCTTCAGATAGCTCAATTTTTTCAAGCTCACATTCTGCTTTTTGAAGAAATTCAAGCATTTCCTCTTCGGTGTTTCCGTATTTTCTGGACAACCGGTTTAACATATCAAGTCGTTCCTCAACATCTGCCAATTCAGAAGGATCAAATTCAAGTTCACTCGCAATATCACGCATATCTGAATATATATTGTCCAGTTCATATCCGATCTCAGAAAGTCTATTCGCATTTTGATCTATATCTTCGGAAAAATCAGAACATTCTGATAATTCATCTGCTGCTCTTTGCACAAGTCCGACAGCTCCGCTGTATTCATCATCTCCGCCAAGCAACGAATGCACCTGTGATAAAGCCAAAGCAATTTTTTCACTGTTGAGCATAATTTTCTTTCGGGAAATAAGTTCATCCATTTCCCCTAGGGTAATATCGGCATCAGAAAGCTCTTCTATCTGGAAAGAAAGAATATCCATACGGCGAGCTTTTTCCGATTCATCTATATTTATATTTTCCTTTTCCTTTTTGAGTGACAGATATTTTTCATATAAAATATGATAGCTAGAAATCAAATCATCACATTCAGCCATACGATCAACAAAAACATGATGTATTAAAGTATCGGTCAATATATAACTATCCTGCTGACCGTGAATGTTGACAAGCTTTTTTGCAATTTTTCTTACAATAGAAGTTGTGGCAGGAAGACCGTTTATACGACAAGAACTTTTTCCGTCGACAGTTATTATGCGACTGAGCAAAACGCTGTCATCATCACAAGGAAATCCAAGCTCACTTAGTTCCTTTAATAAATGATCTGAACACTGACTGAATATCGCCGAAACTGAGGCTTTTTCGCTTCCGTTTCTTACGATTTCTTTTGAAGTCCGGCTTCCAAGCACAGCATTAAGAGAATCGATAAGTATTGATTTTCCCGCTCCGGTTTCACCGGTTAAAACGCAAAAACCCTTATCGAACTCTATCTCCGCATATTCTATTACTGCAATATTTTCTATTCTGAGAGTTTGAAGCAAAATATTCCACCTGCCTTTTTAGAAGATATAGCTACCCTATAAGATCGGACAGCTCTGAACACAGTTTCTGGGCTTCACTTTCATTTCTGGTAATTACAAAAATTGTGTCATCTCCTGCAATGGTTCCCACTACCGAATCAAAATCCATATAATCAATAGCAGCACAAGCTGCATTTGCCATTCCGGTATGGCATTTAATTACAACGTCATTCATTGCATAGTCAATGCTTAATACAGCTTTATGAAAAATTTCAGAATAGTTCATTTTGGCTGATACATCTTCGCTTTTTGGTATCATATATCTGTAAATCTCATTTTGATCCAATGATTTCACCAGACGCAATTCTTTTATATCTCGGGAAACCGTTGCCTGTGTTACATCAAAGCCTTCTCTTTTCAAATACTTAAGCAATTCATCCTGAGTCTCAATGGGAAATTTATTTATCAGTTCTTTAATTTTCTCGTGTCTGCTTTTTTTCATTCTTTCATCTCCCTAATTCAATATCAGCTTATTTTTAAAATTCTCATAAAATGGTTCATTCTTTATTCTTATTATTTTAACCGAAATATCTTCTGCTCTTTCAATATATACTTTTCCGTCAGTAATTTCGATAGGCTTTTCACCATCTACGCACGCAAAAACTTCTCCTTCGGTTCTGCTTTTTGCCGTAATCTCAAATTTTTCCTTTGGTGAGAAAACTACTGAACGTGAATTAAATGAATGAGGACATATCGGAGTCATAACAATTCCCTGTATGGAAGGATCGAGCACAGGCCCGCCTGCTGAAAGAGAATATGCCGTAGATCCGGTTGGAGTTGCAAAAATCAACCCATCAGCACCGTAATCAATGTTTGAACTTTGTCCTATTTTTACATTAATGTCAATAATTCGTGCAAGACCTCCACGACTTATTACCGCTTCATTTAATGCATAAGTTTTTATCAGCTTATCTCCTCGTTCACACACAACCTTAAGAAGCATACGATTCTCTATTTCAAATTTCTGATCTTTAAGATTTTTGAGAAGATGATATTCCTCATTTTCAAGTCCTGCCATAAATCCAACTCTTCCGGAGTTTATTCCGAGTACAGGCTTATTATACAGTGCGGCTTTTTTTGCAGCATGGATAAATGTTCCGTCACCCCCGATTACTATTACGTAATCAGATTTTTCAATTTCATTCATACCCACCGGAGTAATACCGTTATTTTCAAGCTCATTACGAACCTTCCCGGCACATTCTTCGGCAGTACGACTGAATTTTCTCACCGTAATTGCAGCTTTCATCGAGTAATACCCCCAGAATAATTAATCCAATTCGCCGTGGGATCGGCGAGCAAGTTCTTCAAATTCAACTCCTGATAAATTTTCAGGTTTTTCACTTTTTTCAATAAGTGCCAAATATTCAATATTTCCCTGCGGGCCTTTTATAGGTGAATAATCAAGTCTTAACACGGAAAAACCATTATCCAACATAAACCCGACCGTATTCTCTAACACCTCTATGTGTGTTGAAAGCTCTCTCACCACACCTTTTTTTCCGACTTTATCCTTTCCCGCTTCAAATTGGGGTTTAATAAGACAAACACCTCTTCCGTTTTGTTTCAGAAGCGGATGCAATGCGGGCAAAATAAGTTTAAGTGAAATGAAAGCAACATCAACAGATGCAAAATCTATTTCATCAGGTATTTGTTCTTTTGTGACATATCTGAAATTACAGCGTTCAAGATTTATAACTCGTGTGTCATTCCTCAGTTTCCAAGCCAACTGGCCATATCCCACATCTACGGAATACACCTTTTCAGCCCCGTTCTGAAGCATACAATCGGTAAATCCTCCTGTAGAAGCTCCGACATCAAGGCATATCATCCCGCTGAAATCAAGTCCGAAAGACTTAACTGCCTTGTCAAGCTTAAGTCCACCGCGGCTTACAAATGGCAGTTGTCCTCCTCTTACTTCAATATTATCATCATGCAATACAAGAGTTCCCGACTTGTCACATTTTTGATTATTTACATACACACACCCTGACATTATTATTGCTTTTGCTTTTTCTCTGCTTTCGCAAAGACCTTTTTCAGTGAGTGCTACATCAAGCCGAATTTTTTCAGACATTATTATCTCCTATAATTGTGTTAAACATTCCATCAGCATCAAGACTGTATTTTTTTAAAAGAGACTCTGTTTTTCCATGAGGAACAAAACAATCATCGACAGCTGTAATATTGATTTTTCCGGTGTATCCATGCTCATATAAAACACAAGCTAATTCCTGAGAAAATCCGCCGATCTTTATTCCCTCTTCAAAAAAATAGAGATTTTGATATTTCAAAAGTCTTTCAACAGCTGAATCCGATATGGGTCTTATCTTATTAAAACATAATACATCAACCGCTATGTTTTTTCCACATGATTTTTTCACAGCATCTACTGCATTTTTTCCAAGACGTCCAAAGGTTACAATTGCAGAAATCGAATTTTCATTTTCCAACAGATGATATTCAAAAAAATCACTTGTATATTCGGCGGTGCACTGTCCGCCTTTGGGATATCTTATAACATAAAGCTTGTTTTCTCCATTTACTGCAGTTTTTATATCTTCACTAAGTTCCTCAAAGGTAGACGGTGAAAACATACAAGTATTGGGAATTGAATTCATAAATGCAACGTCAAAAAGTCCGTGATGCATTTCGCCGTCTTCACCAACTATTCCGGATCGATCAACGCATATAATGACCTTTAAATTCTGAGCTGCAATATCATGTATAATTTGATCGTAACCCCTCTGTAAAAAAGAAGAATAAAGAACAACCACAGGAATCATTCCGCCTTTGGAAAGTCCCGATGCAAATGTGAGTGCGTGTTCTTCGGCAATTCCAACATCAAAAAATCTCTCAGGATAAATCTTTGAAAATTCACTTAATCCCGTTCCGTCACACATCGCAGCCGTGATAGCACATATTTTCGGATTTGTCTTTGCAATCTCGATAAGAGTTTTCCCAAACTGATATGAAAAGCTGTCGCTTGACGGGGGATTTTCCCCAGTATCTACATCCATTCCCGAAGGTACACCATGATAATTATTGGGTGATCTTTCGGCAAAAGCATATCCCTTACCTTTTACCGTACATATGTGTATAAGTGCAGGACGTTTCATCTTTTTAGCGATTTCAAAACAATGTTCAAGCTTTTCTATATCATGTCCGTCGATAGGACCGATATATGAAAATCCCATACTTTCAAAAATACTGCTGTTATACAATAAATTTTTTATCCGCTTTTTGACAGCGAAAATAATATCCCGCAAATTTTCTCCTATAAAAGGAATTTTTATTAAAAAGCTCTCAATGCGAGACTTAACCTTAAAATATGACGGGCGAGAACGAAGAACTGCCAAATGTCTGGACATGGCTCCCACATTTTTTGAGATAGACATTTTATTATCATTCAAAATTACGATGAGCTTTCGTTTTTTCTTACCTGCATTGTTAAGAGCTTCGTATGCAAGTCCTCCCGTCAAAGCACCGTCACCGATTACCGAGACAACATATCCGTCATTCCCGGAAAGAACAAGCCCCTCTGCAAGTCCCAAGCCTGCGGAAATAGATGTGCTGCTGTGACCGGAAACAAATATGTCATGCTCGCTTTCTTCAGGTCTCAAGAAACCTGAAAGTCCGTTTTCAGTTCGGATTGTTCCAAACTTATCAAAGCGACCGGTAAGAATTTTATGTGTATAACACTGGTGTCCCACATCAAATATTATTTTATCTTTTGGAGAATCAAATTTTCTGTGCAATGCAACAGTAAGCTCAACGACTCCTAAATTAGAAGCCAAATGACCACCATTTTTTGAAATAGTGCATATCAGATTTTGCCTTATTTCTTCACATAATGCGTTAAGTTCTGACGGATTAAGCCTTTTTATATCCATCGGACTTTTTATATTTTCCAGCACTTCGTGCTCCCCCGTTGCTTTCTAAACTATTTTCTTCTTTTAAGCAAATAATTCGCCAAATCTATCAGAAAATCTGATTTACTTCCAAACATTTTAATTGCATCAATAGCGTTATTAGTTAGATCGGTTGCAAATTCCATTGTCTTTTCAATTCCAAAAAGAGTTGCATAAGTCGGCTTTTGATTTTCAGCATCACTTCCTACCGGCTTTCCAAGTTCCTCTTCATCTGCAGTAACGTCAAGTACATCATCTACCATTTGAAAAGCCTTGCCGATGTTCGAAGCATAAACAGTTGCAGATTTAATCTGATCATTAGTGGCATTGGCAGCGTAACAACCCAAAATTGACGCAGTTATAATAAGTGCACCGGTTTTGTATTTTTGAATTTCAGAAAGCATCTCTGCATCTATCTGCTTTCCATCAGAAGCAAGATCAAGTTCCTGTCCGGCACACATACCGTTGCATCCCGCCCCGACAGCCAAAGCCTTTGCAGCCTTTATTATATTTTCGGGCGGGATTTTTGAAGTATCAGCTGAGAGAAGGGTTTCAAATGCTGCAGCCTGTAATGCATCACCTGCAAGAAGTGCCGTATCTTCCGGGAAAGCTTTATGACAGGACGGTTTTCCTCTTCTCATATCATCATTATCCATACAAGGCAGATCATCGTGGATCAAAGAATATGCATGGATCATCTCAATCGCACAGGCAAAGGGAAGTGCATCCTCAGGATCTCCACCGCATATTCTGCAAAATTCTTGACAAAGCACTGCTCTTATACGTTTTCCGCCTCCGAGAAGTGAATATCTCATTGCATCTATAAGACGCTTATAATCTTTATCACTCTTAGGCAAAAATCCTTCAAGAGCAGTTTCTGCCGATTCTGCATAAGAATCAAGTATAGTTTTCATATCACTCATTTTCATTTTTCTCCTCGGTAAAAAGTTCGGTGATTTTTTGATGAGCATCTTTGAGCTTTTTGCTGCATATTTTTGATAATTTGCTTCCTTCTTCAAAAAGCTCTATAGATTTTTCAAGAGGCTGCTGACCCTCTTCCAAAAGATCGACTATCTCCTGTAACCGCTGCATAGCAATGTCGAATGACGGTTCTTTTTTAGTTGTTGAGGCCATTATTTATTCCTCCGTTATATTTTTTACTTCACATTCAAGCAATCCGTCGGAAAGTCTTACCGAAATGTCACTTCCCACCGAAACTTGATTTTTGCTGTTTATTATTTTTTCATTGTCTCTAACAATTGAATACCCTCTCTTTAATACCGCAAGAGGTGAAAACGCACAAAGCTTTAAACTTGTATTCTCATATATTCGATCAAAGTTTGATACATTTATCTTTTGAGCCGACAGCATACGTTCAGATAATGAATCAAGATGAATTTCTTCACGCTCAAGATATCTCTCGGGAAATTTAAGATATGATGAATTCATGATCTGAATTAAACGTGATTCATTATATTCGAGAGTTTTGGTAAGCCCCTTTTTAAGCCGTTCGGAAAAACCGTTAACGGTACTTTTCAATACTTGAATATCAGGAACTGCAAGCTCCGCCGCTGCAGATGGTGTTGGGGCCCTGACATCGGACACAAAATCGCATATAGTAAAATCCGTTTCATATCCTACTGCAGAAATAACAGGGATTTTGCAATTGAAAATCGTACGTGCCAATTGTTCATTATTAAACTCCCAAAGATCCTCAATAGAACCTCCTCCGCGTCCTATTATAATAACATCGGCAAGGTTACCGTCATCAACTGTTTTAACGGCGTTTATCAACTGCTCATGGGCAAGCTCTCCCTGCACCTGAACCGGGCACATAAGTATTTCCGCAAGAGGATATCTCCTTGACAATACATTGAAAATATCACGCACAGCTGCCCCGGTCGGTGAAGTTATGACGGCTATTTTTTTTGGAAACTGCGGAAGCAGTTTTTTATGTTCCGGATTAAAAAGACCTTCTTCTGAAAGCTTAGATTTAAGCTGTTCATAAGCAACTGACAAAGCCCCCGCTCCATCCGGCTGCATATCCTCAATATAAAGCTGATATGTTCCGTCCCTTTCAAAAAGCGAAACTCTGCCTCTGCACAACACTTTCATGCCGTTTTCAGGCATAAATTTAAGCCTTATTGCTGCATTTCTGAACATAACAGCCTTGATAATCGACTGTTCATCCTTAAGGCTCATATAAAAATGTCCTGTTCGATAATGATTGGTAAAATTAGATATTTCTCCTGTAACAAATACATTTTTAAGAACTATATCCTGATCTAATATTGCTTTTGTATAAGTATTAAGCTGTGAAACTGTAATTATCGGTTTATTCGCTTTCATATTTCATACTCCCAAGCACAGCAATTCCGGCTGCATTATCAGAAGAAAAAGCAGGAGGTGCAAAATTTGCTCCGTATTTTTTCTGCATAGCAGATTTAATTAAAGAATTCGACATCACTCCGCCTGCATATAAAAGAGGTAAATCACCATATTTCAAAAGTAATCTTTCGGTCATCAAATCCAAGGTTTTTAAAATATATTCAAGGCAAAATCTTGCCACATTTTCTTTTGTCTCATTTTGGCCTATCAAGGTTTCACAACGGTTAACTATTCCCGACAGGCAACAATCACAGCCTTTAAGACTTGGCGAAATCTTGTAATTAGATACTCCGTTTTGAGCAAGAGCATCAATCGACTTCCCTGCAGGGAAACTTATATCAAGCATGTTCCCGACACGGTCAACAACTTGTCCGGCATTTAAATCAAGCGTTTTTGCAATTAATTTAACAGAAAAAACTTTTTCATTATCCGGGGTAACAAGCAGTGCTTCAGTCGTCCCGCCGGACAAATGAAATGCGATAAATTTATCGTTTAACAGTTCAGTTTTATTTGCCCCGAAAGCCGCAGCAGTAATATGTCCGGACTGATGAGAGAATTCAAAAACGGGGATTTTCAAAACATTTGAAATTGATCTTGCTGTTGACAAGCCCGCAATAAAACATGGCATATATGAATCCTGTGCATCTCTCGGACGTGCAGAAACAGCTATTGCAGAAGGTGCGGCTTTACTGTTTTTTATAACCGATTCAATTATATCCGGCAAAGCCCTTGTATGCTGAAAAACCGCCTCACTCTGTCGAAGTCCGATTTGGTTTTTTCCAACCGACAGTAACTTTGAGGCGGTATTTATTTGTTTTGTGTCCGCATCATACAATGCAGCAGATGTGGTGTAGTTACTGGTATCAATACCGAGAATAAGCCTGCTCATACGGTCGCCTTTTCAAATCCGCCCTCACGGACTATTGCTCCCAAAACGCCGTTTATGTAAGCTGCGTCTTCTTCTGAAGCAAATTTCTTTGCAAGCTCGACCGCTTCATCAATGGATACACCTACCGGAATTTCCGGCTCAAAAAAGAGCTCATAACAACAAAGTCTCATTATTGAAAGAGAAATTCTCGGAATTCGGTTTTTCTTCCATCCTATACAATTCTTTTCGATAATACTATCTATTTTTTCAAGGTTTTCAAATGTACCGGCTGCAAGCTTTTCCATAAAATCACTTGTTTCCCAGCCGCAGTTTTCCACTGCATAATCTATAAGATCGGGAATCTCACCTTCATTAAAGCTTTTTTCAAAAACTAGAATAAATGCCTGTTCCCTCGCAACGCTTCTTTTCATACTCTTACTATTCCTATTATTCTTTTTCTTCTGATTCCTTAGAAAACTCGATATCGTCAACAATAACATTAACCTTTGCAACAGGTCTTCCGGTCATACTCTGAACAGAATTTTTAATTCCCTTTTGAACTGCATCACAGACATCCGGAATTCGAACTCCGTCTTTAATACAAATGTATATTGTAATTGTCATTGCACCATCAACAGATGTTACACGAACCGGACTTACCGAGCGGTCCTTAACGATAGATTTTATATCAGTATTTCGAATGGCAAGACCTGATACTCCGGCAACATCTTTCGCTGCCACTGTAGCAATCTTTTCGATTACTTCCTCGGAAACAATAAGCTCTCCGGATTTTTTATTTGCTTGTTCACTCATAAAGTTCAGCTCCTTTGAGCTTATTATAACACATTTTTGAAACTTCTCAACTATTTTATTTCAACAATTTTAATATTTTGGAGAGAATAACCGGTCTCAGACACCACAATATCCTGAATCTGCACCGTATCACTTGCCAAAAGGCCGTCAGTTTTGACCATAACGCTTACACTGTCAGCATTCATAACAACCGCACAGTCTGAAAACCCTTTTGCCTTTACAAGAGTTTCTATATTATTTTCACTTTCACTGTATGTTGTTATTTTCACTATCTGTTCGTTTGCAGCTGCAACCGATGCTGAATCAGATTTTGGATTATCAACTATTTCTTTAAGTTTTTTTAGTTCTTCTTCTCTGTTCTTTGCTCTGTCACTTCTTGCATTTGAAAAATCGCTGTTTTCCTTTGAAGAATTATCCGCCTGTGCATCAACAAGTACTGCCTCTCCGATATTTGAATTGGCCATTACATCTGAAATATTATAGCTTTGATTATTTTTTGCAAAATACCAGTTTAAATATACTGCAACAGCCAAGGCTATCACAAGCAGAGCCAAAAGTAGTTGTCTTTTACCTATTACAGAACTTTTTTTCATCATATCTATTACTCCTTTTTAGTTGTTTTTGGACTTTACACTTACACACACTCTTGATGATGAAACATCAAGAGCAGTTGTGACGGCATTTATTATACTTTGTCTTACCGTCTCATTGCTTCCTCCCTCACACACAACTACCACCCCTTTTACTTTTGGTGCAATTTCGGTTACCAGCAATGCCTCTTCTCCATTATCGGTCTTTACTATAATATATTGCTGTTCACCGCTGGATTTGCTTCCCTCCGTATATTGTTCGGCACCCGAAACTTTGGATGTATCATCTGTGGTCTTCTCCTCCTTTGCATAAATATATTCGGTTCCGCGTTCCATTGTTATCATTACCTCACACCGTCCAGCACCGTTTATTTTTTCCACCATGCTTTTAGTCTTTTTTTCTAAAGCTTCAGCGTAATCTTCCAAGGTAATATTTTGATTATTCTGTTCTTTGGGTTTTTCCGACGTCGGAATCAACGATGAAACAAAAATTAAAAGTATTCCTATTATACCTATAATAAATATTATTTTTGTGTTTTTCTTATTTTTGAAAATATCACTTATTTTATTAACAATGTTTTTCATTCCGATACCTCCGTGGGTATACCTGTTTGACGAGTTATTTCACTTGAAAGCTCCTCACAGGTTATATCTCCCCTTTTTGAAAGTACTATCTTTATACCCGATATACCAAAACTTTGTGATTGCTCGTCAACCGATAAAAAATCTATGCTTAAAGCAACACAACCATTCTGTGAAAGTATTTTTTTCACATTGTTATTTATTATATTCTCAGCTTGTGCCCGAGATGTCTCGGCAAGCCTACTATTTTCATCAAATGACTGTTCAAAATCAATATTTATATCAGCTATGTTCACTTTGACTATCGGAAGTACCATACAGGCGGTAAGAAACAATGCCATTATATTTCGCATTACTTTTGACATTGATCCGGATGGAATAATAAGTCTCACGAGTCCGCACACAAGACTTCCGCAACAAATTGTTATCATTGCTGTTTTTATGCCGCCCATATACTTTTACCTCCTATGAACATCATAGAAAGCGAGACAATAAGTAAGACTAAAATACAAATCAATATGGATAAAATTATGCCTGCACCATCGCCCATTCCTTTTAACATTGAAGCACATTGCTGCTGATTAAATATCTCGGCAAAGGCTGACATAACCGAAAAACTTCCACGCCATAATAAAGTTTCAAAAATGATTGGCAGCATAAGGAACAAAACTGCACAAAGCCCATATGACCATACACCTGACTTCAGAAGTCCCAGACAGCTAGAAACCGATCCAAGTGCATCTGAAATTGCACCTCCTGCAACAGGAATAAAATTTCCGATTATAAATTTGGCAGTACGCTGTGATACCGAATCAGAGGCTGAATTAACCGCTCCTGTTATAACCAACACCGATGTAAAAACGGTCATTGCTGTTCCAAGAATCCAAAACACAGCTTTTTTAACTGATTGTGTTATCGTTTTTAAGCCCATGTCGGATGAAAATGACGCAGAAACCGAAAAAGCAAGATACATCCCACAAAATGGTGTTATTACCGTTTTTGCAAGTCTTGCAACAGTTTGTGCTAGTGCAAAAACCAACGTGCTTATCCCGGATGCGGTCACGCCTCTTCCTAGTGCAATAAGTATTGAACAGTAAACAGGCACAAGTGCCAGCATAAACCCGCTGCAAACAGAGATCGACGCAACCATTCTTGATATAACCGATGAAAACGGCACAACAGCCGCAGTACATATACAAACCGTGCATACATAATCAGCCGTTTTGCTTATATCACCTGTTTTTTCACTGTATATTGACCGAAATGTTGAGCAAATCATTATCGCACATACAACAAGTGCCGCCGATCTTATCGGAAGCTTAAGCGAATTTGTGAACAACTTAAATATGCTTTTAAATACTGATTTAACTGATATCCCGTCAGTATTTGGTGTTTTAATGTCAATTCCCAAATCCAATAAAATTTGTCTTGTCTGTTCATCTAATTTGCTGTCTAGTTCCTTTGCTCCGCTGGCTTCATATTGCTGATTATATATCTCATCCAATGTATAAGTATCATCGGGCTGTGCACAAACACAGGTACAAAACAAAAATAACACCAAGATCGTTATTATAATCCTTTTCATATTTATTATCCTCAAACAAATTTTAAAACTGCCGTTACTATATTTTTAAAAAGCGGAAGGCACATAAATATAATTGCAATTTTGCCTGCCAGTTCTATTCTTCCTGCTAATGCTGTTTCACCTGCATCCTTGCAGCAATCACAGGAAAACTGCGTTATATAGCACATTCCAAGAGATTTAAGCAGCAAAACAAACCATTCTGCCTCCATCTCGGTACGATTTATTACTTCCCGAATTTCAGTGAAGATTGTTTTTAAAGGAGCAAGACACATTAAAAGTAAAATACATCCTCCGCAAATTGATATGCATATCGACAATGACGGATTATCCTTTTTAAGAAGAATTGCCGACAAAGCCGTTATGATCCCAATAGCAGATATTGTGAATACATTCATAATCCAAATACCGACTTAATGGTACTGAATAAAACTGATATTTGATCAATCAGCATAAGAAGTACCACTATAAGACCGGCAATAGTGGTCATCATAGCCTGTTCCTCACGACCGGAACGAATTAACAATTGATTTAAAATCGCCACTATTATTCCGATTGCTGCAATTTTAAAAATAAGATCGACTTCCATCTTTTCACCGTTCCTATATTATAATTACTGAAAATGCCGCTGCCGCCATTACCGACAATGAACAGTACAATCGGCTTTTTTCATTACGCTCTTCCTCGGCTTCGTTTAAAGCAGATTTGAGTAACTTTGCATACATATGGCAGTTATTTATCTGTCCCTCTATATCGGTAGTTCCCATGTTACTGCTGAATTCTTTAATAAGCTCTATATCCGATTCATTTAAACTCATTCGCTCCTGTTCTTTGTTTATCGCTTGCTTAAATCTTTGCTCAAATGATGTGAAGGAATTAAAATCATTCAAGAATTCATAAATAAAATTCAAATTTTTATATCTGTCATCTTTTGAAATCCGTTCGATTATTTTTTCACATGAATCCATTGTGTAACGCATCTCAGACTCGATTCTTTCCACAAATGCTACTGCTGATTTAAGCTGTATGCAACGGTTCTTTAACCTTTGTGAATATACAATTCCTATCGACACAAACGTCATTGAGGCAAAGATTATTCCAAGTATTTTCATTAAAAAACTCATTTGCTTTTACAATCTCCTCGATTTTTCCTCGTGACTCCAAAAAAACAACGTATTTGAATACACCGTCTTTTATCATGTCTGCTATATTTTTTTTAGATAAAAGTTCGCTACGATTTGATGCATGAACGGTAGCTATCGGAACTGCACCGCATCGTAATGCATATTTTATTGATTTAGCCTCTGCTTCAGAACCAATCTCATCGCATACTACAATTTCAGGTGACAAACTTCTTACGCCCATTTCAATAGCACGTGATTTTGGGAAACCGCAAATAACGTCACAATTATAACCTATATCATTTCCCGGACTTCCATTATTCATTGCCGCAATTTCTCCCCTCTCGTCGGCCAGAAGAACTCTATACATCTTTCCTGTCGTACCATTTGATAACTGTCTTACAAGATCACGCAAGAGGGTTGTTTTTCCGCTAAAAGGCTTCCCTGCAATTAACATTCCTTCAGCTCTTACCGAAAAATAACTCTTCAAAATATCTGAAACACCAAAAACCTGTTTTGCTATTCTCAAATTTATGGATGAAATATCTTTGACCGAAATAACTTCTCCGTTATGAATTACTCCGAATCCTGCAATTCCTGCTCTATGTCCGCCTTTTAAGCATATGTATCCGTCATTAATCTCCTTCTGATGAGTGTGTACTGAATAGTTACACATATTTTGGAAACAAGCATTAAGTTCCTCAGATGAGCAGATTACAAGATTTTCTGAAAAAACTTTTGAAACACCGCCGTTTCTGCACAAAAATAACGGTTCTCCTTCAGAGGTTATAAGCATAATCTGTTTTTCATTTCTCAATCTTATCTCACAAATTTCCTTTTTTAACTCATCAGAAAGATTTAACAAATATTCTTTAATAGCAGGTGACAAATAACGTATTGCTTCATCAAACCGTTTTATTAAGTTTTCCATATTATCATTCCTCGTTTCAGTTCATAATAAATCTATGTAAGTTTGTCCTGTATTATGACCCAAAAAACAATTTAACGGCATATGCACTTACTATTGCTGCCACAAAATCCGCAATCACCGCTGCAAAAATTGTATGTCGTATTTTCTTCACGCCTGTTGCACCAAAATATATCATTATAGCATAAAACGTAGTTTCGCCTGATCCGCATATTACCGATGCTACCCTACCCGCAAATGAATCGGGACCGTAATCAGAAAGTATTGAATTTAATATAGCCGTTGCTCCGCTTCCCGAAACAGGATGTATAAGTGCAAGAGGCAGAACCGATGACGGTATACCAAGTAAATTTCCCACAGGAGAAAGAATATTACTGATAATATCCAGTGCTCCCGAAGCCTTAAACATTTCCACTGCAGTAACAAGTCCGAGTATCGACGGCAATATTTTTAACGCTGTTTGAATACCGTCCTTTGCTCCCAACACAAACTTATCAAAAACAGGTTGCTTATTTATTAATCCGCTGGTAATAATTACAGCAGCAAGCAGTGGCATAAAGTATGTTCCCGCAGAAATTAAAAATGTCATATTTTACGCCTTTCTAATTTTGGAATAATAAGTGACAAAAATATTGCTACTGCTAGTGACGCTAATGAAGCAATCCAAACCGCAGGAATAATATCCATTGACTGAACTGCTCCGAATCTTGTACGCATAGCCGCAACACCGGTAGGTATTAATTGAATTGACACCGAGTTTAATACCACAAAAGTAACCATATTATTATCCGCCGTTTCACTGAATCCGTTTAATTTATCAAGTTCTTTTATTGCTTTAAGTCCTAAAGGTGTTGCAGCATTGCCCAAACCAAATATATTAGCAGCAACATTAAGCGATATTGCCTCAAATGCTTTGGAATCTTTTTTTAGTCCCGGAAAAATAAAACATAAAAACGGGGATAACAGTTTGCTGAATTTTTTAGAAAATCCACTTGATACAGCAATCTCCGTTATACCGCTCCATAAGCACATCATTCCTAAAAGTACCAAAAAAATCTCGATTCCATTTTCAGCACCGCTAAACATCGCTTGCGACACTTCCGAAGTCCTCCCTGTTATCATTCCGGTTATAACTGCCAAAACCATTATCCCTGCCCATACAAAATTCAGCATAGTCCTCCCTCTCTACAAAAAAATTTATATATTATATGCTTAAAACAAACAAAATACAACATTGTAAAATTATGTATTTGGTTTATGCGAAAAAGTTCTAAAAATGTCGAAAAACCGCATTAGCTCAAGGCTTTTTAACTATTTATATTTTCAAATTTTGGCACTCCATAACAATTTGTAGTTAATTACAACAATAATTAGAGACAAATTTCGTTAATTTATTGTTTCTTTTTTCCGCAATTTGTTGTTGACATTTGTCTCATCTTGACTTATTATGATATTGGACTTGAAAATCTGATATTTTTGTCTAAGGAAGTGTATGTTATTATGAAGTCAACAGGCATCGTAAGAAAGATTGATGATCTCGGAAGAATTGTTATACCCAAGGAGATTAGACGTTTATTCGAGCTCAAAGAGAATGTCGATGGTCTGGAAATTTTTGTGGATGAAAATACCATTGTCCTTAAGAAATATGAGCCCTCATGTATATTTTGCCAAAATGCCAAAAACATAAGAGTATATAAGGGTCGCAATATTTGCGTTGATTGCCTTAAGGAATTGGCAGAAGAAAGTTCAAAAAACTAATTTTATTATGGAACTTTATATCATCCTTGCATCGATTAGATTTTATATCTTTTCGGTGTTTTTTTTTGCCTAAATTTAATTTTCAAACTTAAATATAAATCATATTTTAAGATTTATATGATAAATTAATTACGGATTTCTGATATTATGTAAGCCTTGCTTTTTTATCACATATAATCCATGCATAAAGGCCAAATCAAAATCTCCACCTATCAGAGGAATTAAATAGAACAAAAAAGGCATCGTATAGACAAGCATTAGTGACTCACTAAAAAAATTCTTTCATTTGCATTCACTGTACTGTCACTCTTAAAAGGATCATTTAAAATCCAATTAAGTTATTTAGTATCTTTTCCAATGCTCGCTTCTCTCAAATCTTGAAGCTAAAGCTTTTTACGAGATACTTCTCTCGGCAAATACAAGAATTGCATATCAACAAAAAACCGAGATGCATAATGCATCTCGGTTTAATAATATTATTTTTATAATCAGTGTTTGCCGTTTCCTTTTTTAGTATCTTTTTTATTTTTTGTGGCAAAGCTTGAAAGTGAAACTTGTCCGTCTTCCGGAAATTCTTTTCTTGCCTTTGACGAAAGTAAATTAAATCGAATAAGGAAGAAAATACATAAAAGACCTAAAAGTATCGGAACAAAAATAAAAATACGGGCAATAGTGGTAATAGCAGACTCACCCTTTTTATTTTTGCTTTCATCTTCATCAACAGATTCAGCTTCAGAATCGCCGGAGTTAACACTCTTCTTTACTCTTTCCTGCGAAGAAGTTTTTGATGTTGATCCAATATGCTCATCATTGTTTTTTTGCTCGGTCTCATCGGGAGCAGCTGCCGGTTCCTCAATGCTTGTAGTTGAAACAACTTTTGATGTGGATTCGGGTTTACTTATTTTAACATCATCTGAACTTGAGATTTTAGAAACAATTTCAGAACTTGATTCCTCTTCAGCAGATGACATTTCAGACTCGTATGATTCTAATGAACTTGAATCAACTTCAGATGAGACAGCTGAGTCTATTGACTCATTGTCAGGCTCTGCAATACCGCATATTGCAATTGAAACAGACAAACACAAAATACATAAAATAGCAACAATAATCTTTGAAATATTGTTCAAGGAATAACACACTCCTGACTTAAATTAATACTGTTTACCCCAATAAAGCATATGTTTTGCAGGTTTTCCGCAGCAAACACATTTATCAGAAATTTCTTCTTGATCAAACGGAATACACCGTGATGTGAGACCTGCTTTTTCTTTCACAGCTTCTTCGCATGATAAATCTCCGCACCACATAGCTCTTACAAGACCGGGATGATTTTCCGCAATATCAATCATTTCATCCATATTATGTGCATCATAAGTCATTGATTCACGGCGTTTTTCTGCTTTTTCGAGCATTCCGTTGTGAACTGCTTTTAACATACGCGGAATTTCCTCTTCAATATTGTCCAAAGAAACAGTAACCTTTTCACCGTTATCTCTTCTTGCAATAATACAACAGTTATTTTCAATATCTCTCGGACCGATTTCCAAACGAAGCGGAACACCCTTCATTTCATATTCTGCAAACTTCCAACCGGGTGAATTATCGCTGCTGTCGGTTTTAACTCTGCATACAGAAGAAAGACGATTTTGAATTTGCTCAGCTTTTTCAATAACTCCGGGTTTATGAGAAGCAATAGGAATAATAATTAGCTGTATGGGTGCAACTGCCGGGGGAAGAACAAGCCCGTTATCATCACCATGTGTCATAATAATTGCACCTATTATACGAGTGGACATTCCCCACGAGGTCTGATACGGAAATTGAAGCTTATTTTGGCGGTCAAGAAACTGTATTCCGAAAGCACGTGCAAATCCATCTCCAAAATAATGACTGGTTCCGCTTTGAAGTGCTTTTCCATCATGCATCATAGCTTCTATTGTGTATGTTGCCTCAGCTCCGGCAAATTTTTCCTTATTTGTTTTTTGACCTTTTACCACCGAAATCGCCAATGAATCTCGACAAAAGTCGGCATAAACGTTCAGCATCTGCTCGGTTTCCATTTTGGCTTCTTCTGCAGTCTCGTGCATAGTATGCCCTTCTTGCCACAAAAATTCGGTTGTGCGAAGGAAAGGACGTGTAGTTTTTTCCCAACGAACAACTGAGCACCACTGATTATAGAGTTTTGGCAAATCTCTATACGAATGAATAATATTAGCATAATGTTCGCAAAAAAGAGTTTCAGAGGTCGGCCGAACACACAATCTTTCTGCAAGCTTTTCATTTCCTCCGTGTGTGACCCAAGCGACCTCAGGAGCAAATCCTTCCACATGATCTTTTTCTCTTTGAAGAAGGCTTTCGGGAATAAACATCGGCATCATAACATTCTCATGGCCCAATGCT
>CABUCT010000006.1 GCA_902490145.1 uncultured Oscillospiraceae bacterium | reverse complement strand
TACCGTTCGCACACTTTAACGATGAGTTCAAATTCCGATGACTGTCGCTTACATTAAAAACAAACCGATCCTATTTTAATGAAGGATCGGTTTGTTTTAATTATGATGTTTTTCTTTATTAAGATAAATATCATAATGTTCTTTTTGAATAAAAAACATTTTACCAATTAAAAATTCTCAGCCTATCCTTCTTGTTTTATGCTTTGAAGTTCACTTTTTTGCTAAGAAGAATGTTACTCAAAACATATTGACCATATTTTGGATAAAATGAATAAAAACGTAAAAAAATTTTGTGGATTATGTAAATATGAAAATATAAAGCTTCATAGTATAATAATTAAACAGGATATATAAAAATTTAATTTACCCTAACAATAATAACGATGCTAATTGTGTAGGCAACGTCTGCTATGATAAGGACAGCATATCCGATCTTAACTTATGCGTCCAACATGTTGAAGATCGTTTTAGACAATTCATGCCAATAAAATATCCGTTTGATTATGGTACTGTAAATATATATTCTGTACGAGTGAAATATAATTCAGCTAAACGTTTTAAATTCCGCGTGTGTGGAACGCAAAACGGCCAAGATACATACAAAGATTATTCGTTTACAGGTACGGGGAATTGGCAGGAGGTTATTATCAGCATGAACTTTGACATGGGCAGCGATGTGTATTTTAAAAACTATTCTAACGGACTATTATTCGATACAATGACTTATATAGGCAGACAAGAGGCATAAAGGGGCGTTTTATATGAAAAAAACATTGAAATTTATATCATTTTTTATTTCAATCTGCTTATTATCAACAATTTTTCCCGTTCATACAGCCTTTGCACATGGTAATTCTGGTTATGACCTTTTTAAATATGGTGATATAAACTATATTTATCTTTGGTCTTATTCTTGTTATGATTATGATTATGATGAGCCTAAATACGAATGCAGTGCATACGACTTTACCGCCGATACATACACAGGAACAGGGGAAAAAGCCGTAATATCAAGAACCTTATGCGGATTTGACATGGAAATAATTGATTCGGATTTTTCTTCTTACTATGATGATCTCAATAATCGTTATTCTCCTCTGAAAGAAATATTTATTCCCGAGACGGTTAAAGAAATAAAAAACTCAGCATTTAGTCATTGCAAGGATCTTACAATATATGGTTTTACAGGCTCTGCTGCCGATATATTTGCGTCTCAAAAAGGTTACAATTTTATTGATATTAATTCATTGGATGCAGTGGCAATTACTGAATATAAAATTTCTGCAATAGGAATTTCAACCATTAATAATCAGGATGATATAGAATCAGCACGAACAGCATATAACAACTTAAGTGAGTCTGAAAAAGCGTTGGTCACAAACTATTCTGAGTTAGTTGCAGCTGAAGAAAATCTTTCAATGCTTAAAGACGTAATTTCAAAAATTTCCTCAATAGGCGTTGTGACTTTGGATAGTGAGACTGATATTACAACAGCCAGAAATGCTTATGATAGCTTGCCGTCTATATATAGACATATTTTGTCAACACCTTGGCTCGGACATTATTCCTATTACGAAGATTTAACTAATGCCGAATATGCTTTAGCTCATTTAAAAAATCAAAGAGAAAAAGATGAAAAAGCCGCACTTCCCGTCATCGAAAAGATCAATGAGATCGGAACTGTGACGCTTGAAAGTGAAAATAAAATTACTGTCGCACGCAATGCTTATAATGCTTTGACTGCTGAGCAACAGAAGCTTGTCATCAACTACTCTGTATTGGCTGAAGCAGAGGCTGCTTACAATCAACTTTGGGCCGACCGCGTTATTAATAAAATCAATGCTATCGGTACAGTAACGTTAGAAAGCAAAAGCAGAATCACCGACGCACTCAGTGCTTATAATACTTTGACTGCTGAGCAACAGAAGCTTGTCACCAACTACTCTGTACTGGCTTCAGCGGAGACTGCTTGCAATCAACTTTGGGTCGATCATGTTATTGATAAAATCAATGCTATCGGTACAGTAACGTTAGAAAGCAAAATCAAAATCAACGAAGCACGTATTGCTTATAATTCTCTCGCTCCTGAACAAAAAGGTCTGATAACCAACTATTCCGTTTTGGTTGATGCCGAACAACGGTCAAATGAACTAAAGTCACAGGACGAAATTCAAAAGGTTATTTCCCAAATAGATGCCATCGGAGTTGTGGGAGTAAACAGTAAACAAGCGGTATTGCGTGCAAGATCAGCATATTCAAATCTTAATTCTTCCCAAAAACAAGCGGTCACAAATTATGATAAGCTTGTTATGGCGGAAAAAACGCTGAATACCCTTATGCCTGTTATTGATGTAATCGAGCAAATTGACAACACAAGATTTGCAGGTCTTAAAGATGAGGCTGATGTCATTTACAGCCGTTTAGCATATAATGCACTTCCGGATTCACAGAAATCCCTTGTGAACAATCTTTCGGTGCTGCTTGAAACAGAAATGAATCTGAATAAACTCAAAGGTATTAAATTAGGCGATTTTGACGGAGATAAAAGGATATCTTCAGCCGATGCATTAAAGGTTCTCCAAATTTCGGTTGGAAAAGTCACAAACTACACTGACAGTCAGAGAATATCCTCAGACTATAATCGTGATGATGAAATAACCTCCCTTGATGCTCTTCTTATTTTGCAAAAGTCTGTCGGAAAGATTTAAAGCCGCAGTAATATATTGTCTGATCATAAAATATAAACAGATCAAAAACAGCGTGTGTATAACAAATGCACACGCTGTCTTATATAAAAATTACGTCTCTCACCAATCAAAATTACGCAGATGGCCTTTCTTTTGTAATGACTTGAATCCGGTTTGCCTGAGAGCCTCATAAACTCCAACCGCAACCGAGTTTGATAGATTAAGACTTCTTGCGTCACCTATCATCGGGAGGCGGACGCAGGAATCTTTATTTTTATACAACAGTTCTTCGGGAAGTCCTGCGGTTTCTTTCCCGAAAACCAAATAATCTCCATCCTTGTATTCAACATCACAGTGATTTTGCGGAGCTTTTGTTGAGAAATAGAAAAACCGTCCCGAATTCTTATCAAAAAAATCGTCAAGATTTTTGTAGTATGTTATATCTAGCAAATACCAATAATCAAGTCCCGCTCTTTTTAGTTTTTTATCATCGATTTTGAATCCCATAGGCTCCACAATATGAAGTCTCGATCCCGTGGCAGCACAAGTTCGGGCAATATTACCTGTATTTTGCGGGATTTCAGGTTCAACAAGTACTATATTAAATGCCATTTAAAGATTTACCTCTATTCATAAATTAAAGTTTCTGACCGGGTGGGACAAATTGATATTGAAAGTTCAGCTCTGCCGTTTTCAAAGCTTTTGGGGAAAAGGACCTTTACTTCATTTTTATTAACTTCAATATCAATTCTGTCGGATGTGAACAAACAAAGCTGTTTCTTTTCGTTCTTTATTACTGCACTTCTGACTTTTCTCATTGCAAAATTCTCTTCGCTTTCGGTTCGAAAGATTCCGTTATAACGGCTGTTTTGTCCAAATCCAAAATATTTAAACTCATTATTTTCAAATGGAATATTAAGTTTTAAAGCATCAATTTCCTTCAAGCTTTCAACATTGCTTACAGCACTGTCGAGAGTGATTTTTCCGCTCTTGTTCACACACCAGACTGATACAATGTCAAGCTCTGCCGAATCGCCTTTCGGCATATAACGCTGATTGCAGTGAATTACCGCCGTTCCGCAGTCATCCGAATATTCTGTGTTTATAAAAGCCGGACAGAAAGTTTTTTCGTTGGATTTTGCTTCGAAAATCGCGGGAGAAGACAAGAGTATTCGATTTTCAAACTTTATTTGTGAAAAACCTCCGTAAAGCTTTGAAAAAACATAAACGAAATTACTGCCGGTAATCTTTATTTCGCAATCATTTTCAGAGACCTTTATATCGGGAAGCTGTTGTTCGCCGGAATCAGGTGATAAATTATTAGACAGATTATCCGGCAGACGGAACTGAACACTTCCCTCATCGAAACCATCATTTGCAAAGGCACAGCTTCCAAACCGCTTGAACACAAATCTAATGTAATTTTCATCTCCTTCAGGAAGAGTGAAATCAACATGAAACTTGTCGCATTTTTCGGGCGGCAGCGGAAAAACTCCGACAAATCCTTTTTCAGTAACCTCACCTCTTGAAGTTACCTCATACAAGCACTCAAGTCTTGACAAATATGAATATTTAAACATATTCGTGACATAAAAATCTCCGCCGGCGGCGTCTATTTCATCAATTTTAAACGGCAGAGCTGCCTCTTTAAGCAAAGGCAGCTTATTTCTGAAATCAAGCGAAAATCTTCCCATGATACACCGCTCGTCCACTGCACCGATGCCTCCGAGAATCACACACATCTTGCCGCCCGAAAGCGGGTCAGACAAAACCGAGCGGTCATTATCCGGAATGCAATAAACATCCGGCCGTTGTTCAAACTTTGTGGTTCGGGCAGTGTCGGAAGGACTCCCCGCATAGAATATCGAAGAAGTATCAAATTTTCTTACAAGTTCTATTGCTTCGAAAATATTTCTTCCCTCTTTGCAAAAACGGTCAAAGCACCAACCAATCAGAGATGTATGTCCTCGGAGAAAATGCGTCTGTGATTCTATACGGCTTGATATAAGCGGGAAAAGAGAATAATCCGAAGCGTAACGTTCGTCATTTGCACGGTCGAACGCGGTGCTGTCCAAATTCATTCCGCAAACAACCAAAATTCCGAATCGGTCACACAGAGATAATAAGCCGTCATCTGCACAAACGCCCGAAACAAGAACCGCATTGATATGATTTCGTTTCATAAGTAAAACATCATTTTTCATGTCTGATATTGACAGGAAATTATCGTTATATATACAGCCGTTAAGGGTTATACTCCGCCCGTTCAGTCGAGCCTGTCCATCCACAAAATAAAATCTTCTGAATCCGATATTTTTATAAATAAATTCTCCGCAGCACACAATCTCCAGCGTGTACAAATCAGGCGTTTCTATATTCCAAAGAGCAGGATCAAATACCGTTAGTACGGTTCGCCCGTCTTCATTAAACCTTCCCTTTGAGACCTCATTCCCCTCATTGTCAAAAAGCACCGCAATGGCTGTTTCGGCAGCATCACTTTCAATTTCAACCGAAATTTCACCTTCTCTGAAATCATCTGACAGCTTTGCAGTATATGCTATATCGCGAACATGTCCTTGAGGTCTTGAAAGCAAATAAACCGGACGGAACAGTCCGAATTTTCCGAAAAGCTCTTTTGCATCTAAAAAGCTTTGGGAGGAACAGGCTGTGAGTATAAATACGAAACGGTTTTTACCTTCTTTTAAAAATCTTGAGATGTCAAATTCACAAAGGCTTTGATCTCCGCTTCCGCAAACTGCGGCCTTACCGTTTATGAATACCGAAAACGCCCCCGCGATTCCTTCAAAAACCAAATATTTTTTCGGGAACCGCATTTCTTTTATATTAACATCCTTAATCAAAACCGCAGTTGGGTTTATGTCCGGAATCTCAACAGGAGAAAAAGCAAACGGGAATCCGCCGCCTTCTTCGATATCAAAAAGACGTACAAGAGCGGTTTTCTCCATGGATGTTATATCATAATTTTCTTTCAGCATCTCATCGGGTATTTCGCGAAGCCCGTTAAAAAGCGAAAAAGCCCATTCGCCGTTCAAAGTCTGTTTGAGCGGTGACGAGCCATTTTTTCCGTTTGCCGGATTTTGATGTTTATCAAACGGAATATATCGGCACCGGTGATTTTCTCCTTCTCGCACAGACAAAGAAAGCTGTTCAAAAAATCTTTGTGCCTCCATTTTTTCTATTCCCCTTTTATGTAATCTGTAACGCCGACAACCTCGCCGTTTTTAACAAATACTCTCGGGATTCTTTTCCCCACGATACAAATCAGCTCATAATTAATCGTATCGCAAAGCTTTGCCACTTCATCAACCGATAAAAATGTGTCCCCGTCTTTTCCGAAAACGGTTACGGTCATTCCTCGGTATACTCCTTCAATTCCGGTTACGTCAAGAATTAACTGATCCATGCAAATCCGTCCGATAATAGGAGCCTTTTTACCGTTTACAAGCATGTATCCCCGTCCTGAAAGCTGACGCGGATATCCGTCGGCATATCCGATACAAACGGTTGCAACCTTCATATCTCTGTCTGCTGTGAAAGTGCGGCCATAGCTTACGGTGTCACCTTTGTGAATGGTTTTTACCATTGAAATCACGGTCTTAAGCTCCATCGCAGGCTTTAAATCCAAAGCATTCCGCAGCTTCTCTGATGGAGAAAGCCCGTAAAGTGAAATACCCTCACGCACCATGTCAAGAGCACATCCGTTTTGTCCCACAGTTAAAGCTCCTGCCGAATTACAACAGTGCCTTATAGGGAGTTTTACGCCCTTTTCTTCAAGCTGATTACAGCGTTTTAAAAACAGCTCAGCCTGCGAGTTTGTGATACTCCCATCAATATCTCCATCAAAATCAGCACTTGGAAAATGAGCAAAAATCCCGTCAATTTGGATATTTTCAAGCCTTGAAACCTTTATAATTTCGTTAATACAGCCGTCGTCACAGGCGGGAAAGCCGAGTCTTCCCATGCCTATATCCAGTTTTATGTGTATTTTTATATTAACTCCTCTGTCTTTAGCGGATTTTGAAAGTTCTTCTGCATATCCGGATTCGTAAACCGTCTGTGTTATATCGTATTCGTATAGTTCAGATACAAGGCTTATCGGAGTGTATCCCAAAATCAGGATGGGTTCACGAATACCAAACCGACGAAGCTGTTCGGCTTCTGAAAGCGAAGATACTCCGAAAGCTGAAATTCCAAGCTCGGACAACTGTTTGGATACTTTCTCCACTCCGTGTCCGTAGGCATCAGCCTTGACAATTCCCATTATTTTTGAGCTTTCGGGAACCTTTTTCCTGAGGGATATGTAATTATATTTAATGGCATCAAGATCTATTTGAGCCCAAGTTCGTTTGAAAAAATTATCGGTCAAAGATGACACCTCTCGGCGAAATTTAATTAAAGACGCTACTGTCTTACCGGTCAGTTATACCTATTTAATTATATTATCAGTTGAGTGCTTAAATGTCAAGTTTTGCTGACCTTTGTTATATTATAATAAGCAGCTGATATCATTTCAACCTACCGTCCAATCAGTATGCCCCTTATTATGTTCATATCTTTTGATTTTTAGGGAAGATATTCTTACTTTTATAAAATTTTGACCAAGAAAAGTCATTTTTCTACATAAAACTTAAATATATATTGAAAATTAATCAATATAATGGTAAAATGAGAAAAAATTAACTAAGGTGGTAAATTTATGTTTAATAACATAGGAAGTAAAATTAAAACATTGGCACAGGTAATATGTTGGATAGGTATTACCGCATCTGTCATTACAGGCTCTATTATGTTTTTAAATGAAGATACTGTTTTGCTTGGTTTTTTAATAATTATAATCGGTCCACTTTGTTCTTGGATAGGTTCTTTTATGATTTACGGTTTCGGTCAATTAGTCGAGAATAGTGATATTTTAGTCACACAAGGCAAGAAAGAACCTGTATATCAAAACACTGCAAATAATTATGCTGCCAACAATAACAATTCTATACATCAATGGAGATGTGAAGGATGTGGCAATATAACAAGTGAGAGTATCTGTCCTGTTTGCAATACAGAAGTAACTGATAAAATTAATATCCTTAACAAATGGAAAGAGCAAGGACTGATCACGGAAGAAGAATATAATCAAAAAATAGGGGATTTAAAATGACTTCTAAAAATAACAAGAGATTTATATTATCAGGGATTTTACTTGCGGTTTCTGTGGCTCTTTATGCCTTATATGAAATATTATTAGGTGATCACTATGCAAATTATGGAATCAAACATACTGTTGCCTGGGGAAGGATAATTTTTACAATAATAGGTTCTGTTATTCTTCTTTTATATTGTTTTGGATTACATAAGACAAAAGCAAGCAAGATAGTATATTTTGTCGGTTTTGGTGTGTATTCTTTATTTGATATTTATATCTTCATTTGTAATATAGCGGATGGTTATTTTGATTTATATACCTTGGAAAATATCTTGTCTATTGCTGTTATAAGCTTTATGATTACAGCAAAGATAAAAATAAATAAAAACATAGCAATTGCAGGAACGGTTGTATTTGCTGATTATGCATTAGCTTGGATTGTTACTATCTATGATGAATTTTCATCAGGTTTACTTTTATTAGTCAGCAGTTTTATTTGGTTAACATTTTATGCTTATTTTATTGTCACGTTTATCGCTTTCTTTAACATTTGGTTAGCAGAAGGCGGCAATATGATATTTAAAAAGAAAGCAGCACATTCAATGGTAAAAACACCGCTTGAAGACAATCTTATATCACTTAAACAACTTCTTGATAATGGAGTAATCACAGAGCAGGAGTACAAACAAAAGAAAACAGATATACTTAATAAACTGTAAGATATATGAAAAATCGTTAACTCCATTACGGAGTTAACGATTTTTGTTTGTGTGTTTAATGCAATTTTAATTTTACTTTGTTTATTGATTTATGTAATTTCAAAACTGTTTAATAGGTTATCCATTTGATTGAGAATGTCTTTTGAACAAAGTTTATTCAAAATAGCATTAACAGTTGGATTAAATCCTAAAACCTAGATGGTTCATGCAATCATATAATCATCAGCAACAGCAAGTTTATCGACAGCAGGACATGATGAAATTAGTATTTAACTGTTTCACGGTCAAAACTTCAGCCACTTTTAATTGTTTTAAGAGAAAGTACCACTAAAAACACTAAATACAGCATTAACAAAACACTTTAATCAGTCAGGTGTCTTTTTGTCTTATCAAATACTAAACGGATATTATAAGATCTTTAGAATTTGAATGAAATAATTATAACCGAAGGCGTCTTATGTTGATTTTTAATTGCGGCTGTGATATAATTAATTCCATATTATTTGTGGGAGTGTTTGTAAATGCTTTTAACAATGGATATAGGAAACACCTGTATAACTATCGGCGTATTCAGCAAAAAAGTTCTGGCTGGAGTGGTTCGTATGTTCACCGACCGTGACAGGACAGGCGATCAATATGCTGTTGATCTGAAATCCCTGCTGTCTTTGAACGGGTTTAATCCTGATGACTTCAGTGGGGCTATCGTGTCGTCGGTTGTTCCTTCTCTTATTCCCGAAATTAAAATTGCAGTTAAAAAGGCCGTCGGAATTGAACCTTTGCTCATAGGACCCGGTGTAAAGACCGGACTTAATATAAAAATTGATAACCCGGCTCAGCTCGGAGCAGACCTTGTGGTAGGAGCGGTCGCGGCTTTGGAAAAATACAAAATGCCTTGCGTTATATTTGACCTTGGAACCGCTAACACCATAAGTGTTTTAAATCAAAAAGGAGAATTTATGGGAGGAACCATTTCAGCCGGAATGGGAATTTCACTTGATGCTCTTGCTTCCCGCACATCTCAGCTTCCGTATGTTTCCCTTGATTCGGTCGATAAAATCATCGGATCAAACACGATTGATTCAATGAAGTCCGGACTTATTTACGGAACTGCTGCAATGATAGACGGAATGGCGGACCGGATTGAAGAAGAGCTTGGTGAAAAAGCCACTCTTGTTGCTACCGGAGGAAGAGCTTCTCAGGTCACCGGATACTGCAAACGGGATATTATACTTGATATGGATCTTTTGTTAACCGGGCTTAGAATTATTTACGACAAAAACAAGGCGGAAAAATAAATATGAAAATACTTGCAATCGAATCGTCCTGTGATGAAACTGCGGCTGCGGTATGTGAGGGACGCAATGTACTTTCATCGGTAATCTCGTCACAGGTTGAAGAGCATCGAATCTTCGGCGGAGTAGTTCCTGAAATCGCGTCACGTCGGCATGCGGAAAATATTGTATACGTTACAAAAAAAGCCTTGGCTGACGCTGAATGTTCAATGGACGATATCACCGCTGTTGCGGTAACTGCATTTCCGGGACTTATCGGAGCTTTATTGGTGGGAGTTAATTTCGCAAAAGGACTTTGCATGGCGTCGGGAAAACCCTTATGTGCCGTGCATCACCTTCGTTCTCATATTGCGGCAAATTATATTACGCACAAAGATCTTGAACCGCCTTATCTTTGCCTCGTTGTGTCAGGTGGAAACACTCAGCTTGTGGAAGTTGAAGATTATACGAGATTTAAGGTTTTGGGCCGTACCCGCGACGATGCTGCAGGAGAATGTTTTGACAAAACCGCCCGTGCAATGGGGATGAGCTATCCGGGGGGAATTGAGCTTGACAGAATTGCCGAAAACGGAAATCCGGGTGCATTCGCTCTTCCCACTCCTCACACCGAGCGATTTGATTTCAGCTTTTCGGGGCTTAAAACTGCCGTTATTAACATTATTCACAATGCAGAGCAAAAAGGCGAAAGCTATTCAACCGAAGATCTTGCGGCTTCGGTGCGTTTTAAAGTAAGTGACATTTTGATAAAGAAAACGCTTGATGCCGCAAATGAATTCGGATTTGATAAAATTGCAGTAGCCGGAGGTGTTTCGGCAAATTCACTTCTGAGAAAAACACTAATCTCGGAATGTGAAAAACACGGCAAAAAGCTGTATCTGCCGGAACTTCGGTTTTGCGGTGACAATGCTGCTATGGTAGGAGTACAGGGATATTATGAATATCTCAGCGGTAATATTGCAGACATGACACTAAACGCATCTGCGTCAAAAAATATAGAATGATTAGCCGATATCAGTTAATCAGATTTCTGTGGCAATTAAAAATCCGTTTTCAAAGTTAGATTAAGAGAAATTAAATCGAGATGTTAAAACAACAGTTTTGTATGTTTTACCGGGGGTTACCTTGATGCTATGATAGCGGCTATTAAATCTTTTAACGCTATATTTGAAAATTTCAAGGCTGAAACTTATTGGTTTCGATTTTTGAGCGGCTAAGAGTTAAATGATCTGCCGTTTTAATAAAGATGCGATATTTATGCCTGTCTTTAGGCATCAGAATGGAGATTACAATGAAAAAAATAATTACTGTATTTCTGGCGGTGGGTTTGATGGTCTCTTTGGCTTCTTGTGCCAAACCCGTTCAGAAAAGCGATAAAATGCAGATCGTTACCTCTCTTTTTCCGCAGTATGACTTTGCAAGACAGGTTGCGGGGGATGCAGCCGATGTAACACTTCTTTTAGATGCCGGAGTGGAAGCTCACACATATGATCCGACATATCGTGACATCTCAAAGATCGGACAAGCTGATTTATTTATTTACACCGGAGACAGCATGGAGCCGTGGGCCAAAAAAGTTTTTGGAGCGGCCCAAGAGAACAAAGATCTTACCGTGCTTGATCTTTCTAAAAGTGTTGATATGATAAAAGAGGATCATGATCATGAAGAAGGTAACGAAGATCATCACCATGAATATGATCCGCATATTTGGCTTGATATGAAAAACGCGGTCAAAATGCTCGAAAGTATCACAGACGCGTTATGTTCAAAAAGCCCCGGAAACACTGAACTGTTCATGAAAAACAGTGAAAAACTTAAAGAACAGCTTGAAGACTTGGATTCAAAATTCAACTCTTTTGTAAGCTCACAGGGTGACAGAACAATTGTTTTCGGAGGAAGGTTCGCCTATAAATATTTTACCGAGGCTTATCATTTAAATTACAAAACCGTCTATGAATCATGCTCAACAGACGTTGAGCCAAGTGCTAAAAGAGTTTCGGAAATCACTGATTTTATGAAAACCAACAACATTAGATACATTTTCCATGAAGAGCTTGCCGATCCCAAAGTTGCAAAATCTATTGCCGAAGCAACCGGAGCCGAGCTTCTTGAATTCAGTACGGCTCATAATCTTTCAAAATCCGATTTTGACAGTGGTGTAACCTTTGTGGATATTATGAATAGAAATCTTGAGAACCTGAAGAAAGGTCTTGAATTATGAGTATTCTTTCGGTAAAAAATCTGACTGTATCTTACGGGAAAGTTCCTGCCCTTGACAATGTTTCGCTTGAGGTGGAAGAAGGCCAATATCTCTGCCTTGTCGGAAATAACGGTTCGGGCAAATCAACGCTGTTAAAAGCTGTTATGGGTCTTGTTCCAAAAGAGTCGGGAAGCATAAATTCTCCGATTGGAGCTGATGAAATTTCATATCTTCCTCAGCAAAATCCGATATCAAAAGGATTTCCTGCAACCGTCCGTGAAGTTGTGCTTACCGGAACACAAAAAAGCGGGAACGGTCTTTTCACATTTTATTCGAAAGAAGATAAAAAGCTTGCAACTTCCGCAATGAAAGCAATGGGTATCGAAAGCATTGCCTCAAAACGGATCGGAGGGCTGTCGGGAGGGCAGCAGCAGAGGGTAATGATTGCCCGATCGGTTTGCCGAAAGCCGAAGCTTCTTCTTCTGGACGAGCCTTGTGCAGGTCTTGATGCAGCAATTTCGGCTGAAATTTACACCATGCTTAAAGAATACAATCAAAACGGCATGACCATTGTCATGGTCTCACATGATATGGAGGAGATCGGGAAGTATGCCGACCGTGTGATAGTAATAAATCAAAAGATCGAATTTGATGGAAACAGTCAAGATTGGCATTTTTATCATCATCACAGGAGGTGCAACCATGACTGAGTTTTTTTCGGCACTTTCCCAGCCTTTTATGCAAAGGGCTCTTATCGTCGGTGTGCTTATCTCGGTTTGTGCGGCACTGCTCGGAGTGGTTCTTGTCCTTAAAAGATATGCTCTGATTGGGCACGGTCTTGCCGATATCGGATTTGCCTCGCTTTCCCTTGCAATTGCTATGGGATGGTCGCCGCTTTATGTTTCTATGCCCATCGTTGCAGTGGCGTCTTTCGCAATAATGCTCATAAGCCAAAAAAGCGGAAGCGGCGGAGACACGGCTATCGGAGTGGTTTCGACTGCTTCGCTCGCGGGAGGAATTATAATTACACATCTTGCGGGCGGTATGAATGTTGACGTTTACAGCTATATGTTCGGAAGCATTCTCGGTACTACTGATTCCGATCTTTATTTAAGCATACCTTTGGCAATTATAGTTATCGTATCATTTATCCTGCTTTACAACCGCCTGTTCATGGTCACTTACGACGAGACTTATGCAAAGGCCTGCGGAATTAATGTCACGCTGTATCAGTTTTTTATTTCATTTCTAACTGCTGTAACGGTCGTTATCGGAATGAGGATGATGGGAACCCTTCTTATCGCCAGCCTTATTATCTTCCCTGCACTCATATCCAAAAGGCTTGTCAGGAGTTTTAAATCGGTTGTTATAATTTCGTCGGTTGTATCAGTGACGTGCTTTTTGATCGGAATGGTTATTTCTTATTTTCTTGATCTGCCCGTCGGGGCTTCTATTGTTGCGGTCAACATGGCGTTTTTGGCGATCGCATCGCTTATGTGCAAGCTAAAAATAACGAAAATATAGAGACTTTACGCCAAGATTGCATTAAAATGGCCTTTTAAGCATAAACCTTTGGGAGAAAAAATGAAAACTAAAAATTTAGTATATACCGCACTGTTTGCAGCAATTATCTGCATATGTGCTCCGCTTTCAATTCAGATTGCAGTGATTCCCCTATCACTTGCCACCCTTGCAATTTATATTTTGTCGGCAATTTCAGATATTAAAATCTCTTTGCCGGCAGTTTGTGTATATATTTTGCTCGGAGCAGTGGGTCTTCCTGTTTTTTCGGGATTTCAGGGAGGTTTTCAAAAGCTTGCGGGGGTTACGGGCGGATATATCGTCGGTTACATTCCATGTGTTTTTATTATTGGAATTTTGCTCAAAAAGTCCCCTAAAAGATTTATGTACCCCCTGTCTATGGCTGCGGGCACAGCCGTACTTTACGGGTTTGGAACAGCATGGTATGTTTTTCAGACCAAAACATCGCTTGCTTCGGCTCTCGCTGTGTGCGTGCTTCCGTTTTTGGCGGGCGACGCCGTTAAAATTGCCGCTGCATCAATTGTTTCTCCCATAATAAGAAAAAGAATTCAACATAAAGAGGTGTAAGTTATGCGTTCTCCCCTTGCTGACCGAATACGTCCCAAAACCCTTGATCAAATGGTGGGGCAAAAACACCTTATCGGTCAGGGAAAGGCTCTTAGAAATATAATTGAATCGGGGAATATTCCAAACCTCATTTTTTACGGACCGTCCGGAACGGGAAAAACCACTCTCGCTTCCATAATTGCCGATCTCACCGATCGTAAGCTTTACAGGCTTAACTGTACCAACGCCGCCACTTCGGACGTAAAAGATGTAATTGCCCAGGTGGGAACTCTTGCTGCTCCGAACGGGGTTTTGCTTTATCTCGACGAAATTCAGTATTTCACAAAAAAACAGCAGCAATCGCTTCTTGAAGCAGTCGAAAACGGTGGGATTACTCTTATCGCCTCTACAACTGAAAATCCGTATTTTTATGTCTATAACGCTTTGCTAAGCCGGTGCAGCGTTTTTGAATTCAAACCGGTAATCCCTGAAGATATTTATCCTGCAATTGAAAGAGCTTTCAAAATCCTGTCTGAAGAAAATTCGGTAGAAATAAATATCACCCCCGATGCAGTTGCAAGAATCGCCGATGCCTGCGGTGGGGATGTGAGGAAATCGGTTAATATCTGTGAAATGTGTCTGCTCTCGGCAAAAGCCGGTGAAAATCCGGTTGAGATCACTCTTGAAAGAGTGCGTGAGCTGACCGAAAATTCGGCGGTGAGATACGACCGAACCGGTGACGAGCATTTTGACAGTATTTCGGCGTTTCACAAATCTCTTCGCGGGTCCGATCCCGATGCGGCACTTCATTATCTTGCACGGATTCTCATTGCGGGAGACATGCCGTCTGCCTGCCGGCGTCTTATGGCGGCGGCTTGTGAAGATGTGGGCCTTGCCTATCCTCAGATAATTCCAATTGTGAAATCGGCAGTGGACATGGCGTTACAGCTTGGCATGCCCGAAGCAAAGCTCCCTTTGGCGGATGCAGCCGTGCTTGTGGCACTTGCTCCGAAATCCAATTCGGTTTGCCTCGGAATCGACGCCGCAATGGCCGACGTTATGGCAGGAAAGGGTGGTCCGGTTCCAAGACAGCTTCAAAACAAGCATTTTGACGGTGAGGATGCCGATGTCAAGGGACAGGGATATCTTTATCCTCACAATTATGAAAATCATTGGGTTCGTCAGCAATACCTTCCCGACTCTCTTAAATATGCGGTTTATTATCATCCCGCAAACAATAAAAACGAGCAGGCATTTGCCGAATACCTTAAAAAAATCAAGCGGTCGGATAAAAAATAACGACCGAAGTATCTTATATCAGGAGATGTTATTATGTCACGACTTTCAGAATTATTAAAATCTGTCCTCGCAGGAATCATGGTCTCGATGGGTGGAATTGCTTATCTTTCCTGCGACAACAAATATATCGGTTCGCTGTTATTTTCGGTCGGACTTATGACCATTGTTATTTTCGGATTTAACCTTTACACAGGCAAAATCGGTTACATACTGAGTCAAAACAAAACTTTTCTTATTGACACGTGTCTTTCCATATTCGGAAACCTTGCCGGATGCCTGATTGTCGGGCTGTTAAAGTCCCCTGTCGGAAACGTGATAACAATTTGTGAAGGAAAGCTTAACAAACCTTTCCTTCCATGCCTTCTCGATGCAGTTCTTTGCGGAATTTTAATTTTCGTGTGCGTTGATATGTATAAAAAACGCAATACTCTTATAGGCATATTTATATGCATCCCCGCGTTTATTCTCTGTGGATTTGAGCATTCAATTGCCGATATGTTTTATGTTATAAATGCACGTATGTTTACTCCGAAGGCACTGCTATTGATTTGTACAGCTATTATTGGCAACGCTATCGGTGGACTTTTGATCCCTGTCATGCAGAAGATTTATACGCCAAAGCTTTCGGTAAAGGATGAAAGTGCACAAAAGGAAAGTGTGACCATTTAGTTTGAAACGTTGTAATAATAAGTGTTGTCACGTAAGTTTATAATCAGACATAATACGTTTAATATAACACTTATGCGGCTGATTTTCTAAGATTACATGAACTTTATAAGCCCGTATTTACACCTTATCGGGCATTAATTTGATTTTCGGAGGATATAAAATGCCAATTAAAATACAAGATTCTCTGCCGGCGGCCAAAACACTTACACAAGAGAACATATTTGTAATGACAGAACAGCGGGCAGCTCATCAGGATATACGGCCCCTTAAAATTCTTATCTTAAATCTCATGCCTACTAAGATTGAAACTGAGACTCAGCTTCTGCGGCTTTTAAGTAATTCTCCTCTTCAGATAGATATCGAGCTGCTTCAAACTGTGACCCACAAGGCTAAAAACGTGAGTGCCGAGCATTTGCTGAATTTTTATAAGACCTTTGATGAAGTGAAAAATAACCGTTACGACGGCATGATAATCACCGGTGCTCCGGTCGAGCAAATGGAATTTGAACAGGTTGACTATTGGGATGAACTTTGCGAAATTATGGAGTGGACCAAAAAAAATGTATACTCAACCTTTTATATCTGCTGGGGTGCTCAGGCGGGGCTTTATTTTCATTATGGCATAAAGAAACATTCGCTTAAGGAAAAAATGAGCGGGATTTTTCTTCATCGCGTACTTATTCCGAATCACCCTTTGGTAAGGGGATTTGATGATTACTATTATGCTCCTCATTCCCGACATACCGGAATAAACCTTGAGGATGTCAGGCAAACTGACGGGCTTGATATTATCGGAGTTTCCGAAACGGCCGGACTCCACATTGCTGCAAGTCACGATTGCCGCAGCTTTTTCATAAGCGGACATTCGGAATACGACCGCGAGACTCTTGCAAAAGAATATTTCAGAGACCTTAAAAAGGATATTCCGACCCGTATTCCTTATAACTATTTCCCTAATGATAATACCGATCTCGTTCCGCCCATGGTTTGGAGAGCACATGCAAATCTTCTTTTCACCAACTGGCTTAACTATTTTGTTTATCAGCGTACGCCTTATGATCTCAGTGAACTTTAATAATTACAAAATAATAATAATCACTTTATATTTTGTTCACAAAAAGAAATTATAATTTTATTGCACAATTGAAGGAGGAATATAAATGCAGGGAAAAGTACTTATTGTTGATGATGATGTAAATATTTGCGAGCTTTTGAGACTGTATCTTGAAAAAGACGGATATACTCCCGTCATTGCTAATGACGGAAATGAAGCTCTTGAGGTTTTCAAAAAAGAGGATCCTGATATAATTCTTCTTGACATTATGCTTCCCAAACTTGACGGATGGCAGGTTTGCCGTGAAATACGCAAAACCTCTGAAGTGCCGATTATAATGCTCACTGCGAAGGGCGAAACATTTGATAAGGTTTTCGGTCTTGAGCTTGGTGCCGACGACTATGTGGTTAAACCCTTTGATTCAAAGGAGGTAGTGGCACGCATCAAAGCAGTTATGCGTCGAAAAGCTCCTGTTCCCGAAGAATCTCAAAAGGTAGTGAAATACGACAAGCTTGAAATCAATCTTACAAATTATGAATTGTGGGTGGATGGAAAACAAATCGATACTCCTCCGAAAGAGCTTGAGCTTATATTCCATTTAGCATCAAATCCAAATCGCGTTTTCACCCGCGATCAACTTCTTGATGAAGTATGGAGCTTTGATTATTACGGCGATTCAAGAACGGTTGACGTCCATGTAAAACGCCTTCGTGAAAAGCTTGAAGGTGTTTCGGATAAATGGTGTCTCAAAACTGTTTGGGGCGTCGGATATAAATTTGAAGTGAGATAAGCTTATGCGAAAAAGCCTTTTTAAAAAGATTTTTCTCACCTTTACGGCCGTTGTGTTTGTGGCGTTTTTTGTTCTGGGTGCGGTAATTCTCGCTTTCACCGGAAGCTTCTGGGTCGGAGAACGTCAGTCAATTTTGCTTAAAGAAGCCGTTGCGGTGTCTGATCAAGTTAATAACCTTGGCGGTAATATGTATTATGTTTCGAAAATTACTGAAATCGTTGCAAGTTCAAGCGGCAACCACATTATGATTGCCTCTAATGACGGATCTATTGCTGTTGCGGAACAGTATATATTAGATAAGAACACAAAAATCCCCGAAAGTGTAATGTCCCGAATCTCAAGTGAAAACGGTTATTCCGAGATAGGTACGCTGGACGGGCTTTTATCCACCAAAAGTGTCGTTGTATCTGCTCCGATTATTTCCGGTGGTGAAGTTATCGGTGCTGTTTTTGACTTTACCGAAGCTGAGGGACTAAACTTTTTTTTAAAAGACATTCTTCGCATTTTGGTTGTATCAGGAATGGGCGTTATGATCTTTTTGCTCCTTGCAGCTTATATTATAACTGAGCATATGGTACGTCCTATCCGAGAAATGGCCGAAGCTGCACGGTGCATGTCACGCGGAGATTTTACAAAATATATCCGTGTTGACCGTGAAGATGAAATCGGTGAACTTGCGGTTGCTTTTAATAATATGACCAAATCCCTTTCGGCAAGCGAACAGCTTCGCCGAAGCTTTGTAGCCAACGTTTCCCATGAGCTTAAGACCCCGATGACCACAATTTCCGGATTTATAGACGGAATTCTTGACGGAACTATCGAGGGCGAGGAACAACACAAATATCTTGAAATTGTATCTGTTGAGGTAAAGAGGCTGTCTCGTCTTGTCACTTCGATGCTTAATCTTTCAAAACTCGAAGCGGGTGAAGTTGCTATAAGACCCGCGAAAGTCGACCTGACAAAAACCCTGGTCGATATTGCTCTTCAGCTTGAACAGAATATTTCGAAAAAAGACATCTCAGTAGAAGGTATGGATGAACTCACTCCATGTATCGTCACAACCGACTCTGACCTTATTCATCAAGTTATTTTTAATCTCGTGGACAATGCAATTAAATATACTCCCGAAAACGGCACAATTTCGGTTAAAAATGTTCTTGAGGGGAATACTGCAAAATTATATATACGAAATACCGGTACGGGTATTCCCGAAAAGGATCTTCCGTTTATTTTTGACCGATTCTATAAAGTTGATAAATCACGTGGAACCGACAAAAAGGGAACTGGTCTTGGACTTTATCTTGTTAAGACAATTTTAAGTCTGCTTGGAGGACAAATCACTGTAAAAAGTACCGAGGGAAGCTATTGCGAGTTTGTTATAACGCTTAACACATCTGACAATATATCTGCAAAGGAGTTGCCGAAAAATGGAAAACAATAATTTTTACGAATCGGGAAACAGAGAAAATTCTGAAAACCAAGCCTCTTCTGACAATTTGCAGGGATCTGAGAACAGCTCGGCTGATAACACAGCCGGCGGGTACGCCGATTCTATAAAAAGCAATATGCAAAATGATTCCATAAATGATCAATCCGCAAAACCCGAAACGCAGCAAAGCCGAGTTGAAAATGAAGCTGGAACTTCCGACAGACAAGCGGCAGATGGTTGCTCATATCATTATGGTCAATACTCCGAAAACGGAAATCCGCCGGTCAGTGAACCCGCAATAAACCAAACGTCGAATTATTCCTCCGATCCAGCTTTTAATGGAGAGAATTTTAATCAAAACGATTCTAACCCTTCATCAAACTATTCAGAGGCAAATGAAACAAATAAAGAAAACACTAGTGAGAGACAATTCAGCGATCAAATTCCGAATGATAATTCTCCCAAAAAGCCTCACAGAAAAATTAACAAGGGGCTTACCGTTTTTCTGTCAGTTGCCCTTGCGGTACTCCTTACAGTTTCGGGACTTTCAATTGGATTTATTGCAGGGGAAAAATCCTCTTCAGACCGAAATGATTCATCAAAATGGGAAGACATAACTTCCGGAACAACGGGGAATAGCAAAAATGGGGAAAAATCCGACTTTTCCGTTGACATTGAAAAGGGTTCAAATAAATCCCTCACCTATGGAGAGGTTATTTCAAAAGTTTCTGATAGTATCGTGAGTATTACGATATACAGCTCAGACGGTTCAGCCGGAGGATATGCTTCGGGAATAATCATGGACGCCGAAAAAGGGTATGTTCTCACAAACGATCATATTTATGAAAGTATTGTCAACCCCTCTTTCCTTATCACTCTCAGCACCGGTGATGAATTTAAAGCCACCTTTGTGTCCGGGGATTCCCGTAATGATATCGGTATTCTTAAAATTGAAAATCCGAAAAACCTAAAGGCTGCGGCTTTTTCAAACGATGCTGCCAAAGTCGGTGAAGAAGTGCTGGCTATCGGTATGTCGGCAGGACTTTCCGGAACGGTCACAGAAGGCATTGTTTCGGCGGTTGACCGACGTGTAAATTCCGGGGCTTCGGGAGGCTATTCCGAAAAATTCATTCAGACTACTGCAGCTATAAACCCCGGCAATTCAGGCGGTGCACTTGTGAATATGAGCGGCCAGGTTATTGGTATCACATCTTCCAAATATGTTGATTCAACGGTTGAGGGAATCTGTTTTGCTATACCCACCACCCGTGCACTCAAGGTTATTGATCAGCTTCAGAAAAACGGAAAGGTTGTTGGCAGAGCAAGGCTTGGAATCACCTATACCGCAATAAATACAGTGCAGTCTGAAATAAACGGTCTCCCCACCGGACTTCTTATCCAGAGCGTTGATCCAAAAAGCGATCTTTACGGAAAAGGATATGAAAAGGGCTGCATTATTACTCAAATTAACGGAAAAAGCATAACCTCTGATAATGAGGTGCTTGATATTATAGACGAGGCAAAGGCAGGAGATTCGGTATCTCTCACTATCTTTAATCCAACCACAAAACAGCATTCGTCGGTTACCATAAAATATATCGAGGCTGAAAGCACCACTAATTATACAAAAGATGACAACAGCAATAAATCTGAGTCAGCCGTCTCGAACTTTAATTTTTTCGGCAATCAATAATAATCAGATAAAAAACATGAAGAAATGATCCCGATGCTTAAAATCGGCTGCTTTTGTTATGCAGATGTAGCGTTAGATTTTCGGTGGTTTCTCTGCTGAACAGGAAAAATTCTCGTTATTTTTGACATGGATTTTTGCAAAAACGGTTTGCGTGGCGGTGAGGTATCGACCGAATAATATTGTCGCATTGTAAGCAGAGGGAAGCATATCCGCTGGTTATAACGTTCTTGCAAAAACTTAAGTATGTCTATTCGAAGAGAAGAATAAATGCTGAAATGAGGGTTAATTATGAGTTTTGACATGGTTATAGGATTTATTGCAGGAATCGGATTATATACAGGAGTCAGAACACTTACAAGCAAAAGAAAAGTTGAAGGAATTATACAATTGATATTAACCTTTCTGTGTCCTGTATTTATTTCTTTGTGGTGTTTGAAAAAAAAGAGATTTGTGTTTGGCGGAACCGACTTTGAATTTCTTGTTCAGACGGCGACAGTCGACCGGATGATAGAACCGTGGTTGATTTTGGTTTTGTATATA